>JAGXHD010000024.1 GCA_024636395.1 Sulfitobacter sp. | reverse complement strand
GCCTGTCGCCTCCCTCGACGTCTCCATCCAGGCGCAGATCATCAATCTTTTTTTGGAATTGACCAAAGGGCTGGACCTGACTTGTGTGTTCATCAGCCACGACCTGTCAGTGGTACAGCACGTGAGCGACCGTGTCGCCGTGATGTATCTGGGCCGTATCGTGGAACTCGGCCCCGTGGCACAGGTCTTTGGCACGCCGGCACATCCCTATACCGCCGCGCTGTTCGGGAGTGTTCCGAAACTGGTGCTGGATGCGGATGAGCTTGTGCATTTCGACACCATTGAGGGCGAAGTCCCCTCCCCGCTATCGCCTCCTTCGGGATGCTACTATCATCCGCGTTGTCCACTCGCATCGCCGCAATGCCGCGCGGACGCTCCTCCGACGACTGCAGTTTCCGATCTGCGCAGCGTCGCGTGCTATAACTCGGAGCAACAATTGGGCCAGGTTTCTCCACAGAAGTAAGCTCGGTGCACGAGCAACGGGCGTTTGATATCACTCCCAAATCCCCCGTCTCTCGCCCTGCGGATCTCGTTTTCTGCGATGTGATATCGTTGTGCCCGAATTTGTCCGCTTTCAGCAGCTGCACCATGTGCTGGCCTCGTCTCGACGGGGATGCCTTGCGTCTGAGCTTACAAAGAAGTGATTTCACCGGAAGTTGGCAGCACCCCACCACGAAAAAGGCCGCCAGATGAATGGCGGCCTTCGTTGATCGGCTTTACCGCAGCTTACTTGTCAGTGCTGCTCGGGGCCGCGTTCAGCATGTTGGCCTGCTCTGCCACGACTTCTGCAAACGCGTTTACCATGACCACGTAGAAGTCTTCCGCTGACGGCGCCACGGACACGTAGCCCTCAGGTACTTCCCGATCGGATGTGTATGCCGAGATGTTCACCGGAAAGCTGCGCGACGTCGCCCTACCGGTCTGGTCGGCGATGTCGACGACGCCTTCAATCTCGTTGAACTCGTTGGAGCCAGTCAGCAACGGGTTCCCGTTCAGTGAAATTTTGCGAATGTCGATCCGGATCGCAGGGTCTTGAGCATCATCGCTGCCAGGGACCAGCGCGCTGACGGCTGAGAGCAGATCGTTCTGGATCTCCGGGAACACCTCCATGGCGTTGCTGCCTTCCGCCGCGGCGAGAGAGGCTTCGACGGTGATATCCGAATACTGGGGGGATTCCTGTGCGAAGGATGCCGAAGACATCACTGCAAAGCTAATGCCTGTTGCGAGCGCTACGGATTTTACTGATTTGAACATACTGTATCCTGTCTTTTCTGAGTACTGTTTACGCCGGCCATACCGGTATCACAGCCAACACCGCCAGGCGTGCTTTGGTTCCCGTATCTGCCGCTGGTACATCACTCGACCCTTACCGCCGGTGCTCGCATGCTTGCGCTTTTGCGGTCGTGAGGGCGGTGCTGATGCAGGTTTTCAAAGCCCACAATGCTGCACTCGGGGTCCGTACATTTTTCCTCACGGCACAGCCGTCCAGTAAAAAGGATTACGTGAATTTTCTGGGACGTTATCGCCTGCGGGCCGTTTGATGTCTCTGTCAGCGGCCACGCCTCAGGGGTGCGTGATGCGCCAAGGACACTCTCATGACAATGTGCCTTACTTGGTAACACGAGCGCTGACGACGGCCACGCGAAATTCCAGGTCTTAGCCTTACGAGCCAAGCCGATGAGCCGTGATATTCATCCAAGCTTCTGGGATAGCCGAGCACATCGCTTAAACCAAAGCGACTACAAGTTTATGCCTGCGCAACGGCAGACATTGACGCTTGTGATTTTCCGATGATCACACGGCGACGTGAATTTTCTTGGTTGCCGCGTGTTGGTTGCTTGCAATTATCTGGGCAACATGAGCCGCATCCTCGGCCACGCCCAGAAATCGGCCAGAGCCCCAGGTATGAAGCCATCCGAGACCCAGAAAGAATATCCCATCCTCTTCACATACTCCGCGCGTGTGAACCGGACGACCTCGTGCGTCCAGACAATCGACCAAGAGCCAGTCATAGTTCGACCGGAAGCCGATACACCACAGGATTGAGGTAATGCCTTCAGCGCGGGCGTCGATCTCCTCGATCTCGGCTTCTGGTCGCCAGAGCTTTTCGAACGGCGGCTCGATCGGCGCGTCGATCCCTTCCCGTGCGATATAATCGTCAATCATCTGGCGGATGCCGACATAGCTTTTATCGGCGGAGTCGAGGTTCTGTTCCAAATCGGGCAAGAACCGGATGGTCGTCCCATCCATATCAGCGACCGAGCCGTACATCTGCAATCCCTCCAGCGCAAAACGGCGCAGGTCGATTTCGTGGCCACCGTCGCGACCGGACATATAATGGTTGGTCTTTGCCTCGGTCGTTTTCGGGTCAGGCTGTTCGGCGATGGTAATGTCGTAGTAGCCCATTTGATGGAGCCAGTCCGTCGCATCCTTGCCACGATACCACCGCGGGCTCCGCGGCGCGGGGCCGACCGCCAACCGCACATCACGACCAGCGATGGTCAGATCCTCCATCATTTGCACGCCGGATTGGCCAGTGCCTACGATAAGGCAGGTGCCATCAGGGATGTCCGACGGGCGCCGATAGGCCTTGGAGTGTATTTGCGTAATCGCGGGGTCCAATTTGGCTGCAAAGGGCGGCGTTATGGGGCGGTCGTACCCTCCTGACGCGACAATGACGTTGTCGGCGGACCAAAGACCCTCGTCGGTATCCACCTCGAATACACCATTTGACTTTTCGACACGGGTCACTGTGACACCCTCATGCAGGGGGGCATCGAAACTGTCACAAAATCCTTCGACGTAAGTAACGATCTCGTCTTTGACCATAAAGCCGGTGGGGTCCTCGCCGCAATAGGGAAAGTCCGGCAATTTGCACTGCCAGTTCGGCGTCACCAGACAGAAACTGTCCCACCGATCTTCTTTCCATGCGTGGAACCTTTTGTAGCGCTCCAGGACGACATGATCGACACCTGCCTGACACAGGTAATAAGATGCGGACATGCCCGCCTGCCCCGCGCCTACGATGACCGTGGTGACATGGGTGCGCACCGTGTTCTTCAGTGAATTTTCAGGCATGTGATAATCTCCTCGGGCTTGTAGCGGGCGATAGAGGTGGCAAGTTTTGCCGCCTGTGCATCGGCGGAACTGCAGCGGAATCCGTATTTTGCCTCGACCCGCCGGGCGGCAAGATCAAGTGCTATGCGACTGCGCGTGTCGAAGTCATCCACACGATAACTCTGGCCCGCCTTCAAGTGCTCGTGGATCACGGTAGAGGGTGAATAACATTCCTCTTCCACTCCATCGGGCCAACGGATGCGAAACATTGTCTCAGGCATGGATCGGCTCCTTGATCGGGGCGAGGCCAAGGTACGGCGCCGCGGCATGATCCCAGATCAGATGTTGCGTGGTGCCATTGATCAGCGTCAGCGCGCTCCCGGCAGTAACGCTTCCGATAACTTCGGCACTGATATCGCGTTTGTGAAATCTGGAGAGAACGGACTGTGCGTGTTCAGGCTTTGCAGTCAGCAAAAAGCCGAAACTGGGAAATGCCGTCATCCAGCGTCTCAGATCGCCGTCAGGTGGCCGGATGCGCGCGGCGTCGATCGTAATACCCACGCCAGAACACTCGGCCAGCATCAGTGCCGTCCCCGCGATGCCCCCCTGACTGATGTCCTTGCCCGCAGTGACGAGGCCGTCCTCGGCCAGACTTGGCATGATCTCCATGTCACCGCGCAGGCGCTCGTGGGGTGCATTCAGGAAAGCGGGAAAATTGCTACCGTCACCTGCATAGGCTCCGCGCAGGTCGGCGCTGGCGATCAGAACATCATCCGGTTGCGCGGCGAAGCTGGTGATCAGCGCCTTGGCACGCCCCCAGATGGCGGCGGCGAGTTGCGGTTGCGCCGTACGCAGGTTCGTATGGCCCCCCACGATGGGGATGCCGTATGCTGCAGACGCGTCCTTCATGCCGCGTAGAATTTCCTGCGCTGTCGCTACGTCAGGCGCCCAGAGCGCATTGGTCACGGCGGTCGGTCTACCGCCCATGGCGAGGATATCGCTCATGTTGACCATTACCGCACACCAGCCGGCGAACCATGGGGCGGAGGCTACGAAATCGTTCATGAATCCTTCGGTCGCCATCAGCTGCCACCCATCGCCGTCCGCAATCGCTGCGGCGTCATCACCGGGGCGTCCGGGGCTGTTCTGAGTCAAAGCAAGGGCTGCGCAGGCCACGTCAATATCGCGCTTTCCAGTCACGTGCGGATGGCTGGCCAGATGAGCAGCAAGGGCGGCCACATCCGTCATGCAGCGCGCCGCGTCAGCGCCATCCAACCGCGCGCCGGATCAGTCACAGCGGGATAGGCGGCCAGATCAGCCTGCATCTTCATGTGTGGATGACCGTGCAGATATTGTTGACCTATCGACTGCCATTTCAGATTTTCAAACAGGGCGACGTTCTGCATTTGAACGTGGGCGAAGAATGCCTTGCACCCACGCGCGTGCGCCGTACCCACCGCGAGGCGGATCAATTCCGCACCCAAGCGTCCGACGCGGCGATAATCGGGTGCGACAGCCAACCGACCGCCCCACCAGATGCCGGGGCACTCCTCATGGATGCGGACGGTGCCCACGACCTCGTCCGCTTCCGATGCCATCGTCGAGACGGCCACGAGCGGCAGGGCCGTGCGGTCGATGGCATCGCGGTCATGATCCGCAAAGAGTTTCTGTTCGGTCACAAAGGTGCGGTGCCGCAAAGAGGCCGCGCCTCCGATCTCCCAGCTTTGCGTCGCGAGGCGGATCAGAAATTCGGGTGTGACGAAGGCAGCGGGGCCCTCGATGATCATGACGCGGCCTCGCGCGCTGGACGCTTGAACTTCTCAAAAGCCGACAGGGCTGAGCAGGCTCCGCAGCGGCCACATCCTGCCTTTATATCCTCAGCCCGCATCCCCTGATCCACGATCATCTGCGACAACGGCCCCAGCACATTGTGCATGAAGGCGGAGGTTGGCGCGGGATGGCTTTCAAGTGGGGTGCCAGTGACGGGAACAAATGGCACGACAAAAGGATAGACGCCGATCGCGGTCAGCCGTTCGCAGATCGACAGGATCGCCTCCTGCGTGTCGCCAAGCCCGGCCAGGATATAAGTCGAAACTTGGCCCCAGCCGAAAACATCAACCGCAGCCGCGAAGCTGTCGAAGTATTTCTCGAGCGAAACCTGCGCCTTGCCGGGCATGATCTGGTCGCGCAGCGCGGGCGTGACGACTTCCAGGTGCATGCCAAGGCTGTCGATGCCTGCGTCCTTCATCCTGCGGTGCCACGCGTCATCCTCCGGCGGCTCGCATTGCGCCTGCAGCGGCAGATCGACCGCTGCGCGGATGGCTTGGGCGCTTTCGGCCAGCACCTTGGCGCCACGATCCTTGCCCGCAGGTGTGCCGGTGGTCATGACCATATGTTTCACACCGTCCAAAAGCACGGCGGCACGCGCCACTTCGGCGAGTTGCGCCGGCGTCTTATGGGCAATGGTGCGACCAGCGGCAAGGCTTTGGCCTATGGCGCAGAATTTGCAGGTCTTCTTGCGGCTCTCATACCGGATGCATGTCTGCAATACGGTCGTCGCCAGAACGTCCTTGGCGTGCAGTTGTGCAATGTGACCGTAGGGGACACCGTCGGCTGTCGAAAGATCAAGGAACTTCGCGCGCTGCGGAAATTGCACGTCCGCAAAGAACGCTCCGTCCTTCATCACCCGCGCGTTGCCCGCCGCATCGGGGGCTTCGACCAGATAGGGAGACTCGAAGGCTGTCGCTGTGTGCACCGGTATCATCACAGTCATACCGCCGATGGTGACGGCCTTATGGTCCGTCGGTCCCGCACCGCCACGGCGACTGTCGGCCCCGGCGCGGGGATCGACAAGGCGCATGCCGCGGGTCTGCAGATCGTTGATAAGGTCGCCGGTTGTCGCTTGCATATCAATCCTCCAATGGGATCGGCTGGAATTGGGGGCCGGGTGCGGTCACGTGCCGTGTGGGCGTCAAATCGGTGTTGTGGTGCAGCGAGAGCAGTTCAGGGCGGGCGTAATGACCAACCGAATCCATCATCCGCTTGCGCTTGGTCACAAGTGCCATGTCGAGATCGCCGTAGAGGATCCCTTCGCCGCTTGTCAGCGGTGGCACGACATGACGACCCTCAGGCGTCACGATGCATGTCATACAGCCGTCGCGAAGGGCCTTTTGCAGCGCGGTGTCGGGCGTAATACTTTCAATTTGCTCGTCGGTCAGCCAGCCCGTTGCATTCACGACAAAACATCCGGATTCCAGTGCGTGGTGGCGCATTGACACCTCGATCTGCTCCGCAAAGATCGGCCCGACGAGCGATCCCGGGAATTGCGCAACATGAATTTCTTCGTGCTGCGTCATCAGGGCATAGCGGGCGAGCGGATTATAATGCTCCCAGCAGGCCAGTGCACCGATGCGGCCCACACTGGTCTCGACGACCTGAAGGCCCGCGCCGTCACCTTGGCCCCAGATCATCCTTTCGTGGTATGTTGGAGTAATCTTGCGCCGCTTCAGCCGAAGGGTTCCATCGCTGTCGAAAATCAATTGCGCATTATACAACGAGCCATGGTCGCGCTCATTCACCCCAAGCACCACGACCACCCCGTGATGGGCGCAGCGTTGGGCCACAAGGCGCGTGTCCTGTGACGGGACCGTTACGGCCTGCTCATACAGGTGGAGATGCGCCTTGCCCTGCTGGCACGGCGGCAGCACGAATGAAAAATAAGGATAGAACGGTACAAAAGTCTCAGGGAAGACGATCAGTTCCGCACCGTTTCCGGCCGCCTCGTCTATGGCGTCAAGGACGCGGGCGAGCGTCTTGTCGCGGCTTGTAAGATCCGGTGCGATCTGGACTGCTGCTGCCTTGACGCTGCGGGACATGGTGTCTCTCCAAATGAAGTATCCGGGGCGACCTGCGCCCCGGTGTGGACGTCATTACAATGTCCAGGTGTCGACGATCACTGCGTTATCGCGAACGTGCAGGAGCTTTAGGTCCAACACATCCTGTGGCGCGATCGGGATGATGCCCGGAAGCAAGGACGCCTCGCCATGGCCATAAAGCGCCTGCAGAGCAAAGCGGCAGGCATAGATCTTGCTGCCCTCGGCCATAAACTTCTTGAGGTTATCGGCAAAGTTCTGATGACCCGGGAAAGCAGCGTCGCCCAGTGTTGGAAACCCGCGCTGGATGCCAAGGGTCACACCGGGTCCGTACAGCAAGATCGATGTTTCATACCCCTTGCGGGCCAGACGTATAGCGTTGAGCATGTTAACGAGACCGATGGACCCCTCGAATGCTACCGTGTGGAAGGTGACCAGCGCCTTCTGGCCCGGTTCCGCCTTCACATCTTCGAAAACCTTGTCTTCGTAATCGACGAAAAAATCGCCGTCCTTATGCTTCTCTTGCGTGACTGCCGGCATGTATCAATCCCCTTGGTTGTCGGCCGATGCTGGCCGTTTCGTACTCCACAACACTGCCACAGAGGCAAAAATCCAATCAATAAATCAATCAATAATACATACAATTTAGATTGAATTACACCAGACGCTGCAAGTTATTTGCATTGAGAGACCATTTTCTGCGCTATCTGGGAATACTTCAGCCCAGTTTCCCGAAATACATCCATACAAAGCGCTTCAATATCACCAGACCTATCGCTAATGTGTGCTCATGAGAGATTGGACACCGATTCTGCGTTCCGACGGCGCTGCCCGCTACTTGCAACTCGCGGACGCGATTGCGGAAGGGATTTCGAATGGCACCCTTCAAGACGGCGTGCGCCTGCCACCGCAGCGAAAGCTCGCCGACAGGCTGGGCATCGACTTCACCACTGTATCACGGGGCTACGTAGAGGCGCGTCAACGCGGGCTGGTCAATAGCCACGTCGGTCGCGGCACCTTCGTGATCGGCATCAAACGCCAGGACCCCCAACGCGAGCAGCGCCGCGAGGCGGATGTCGATTTGACCATGAACCTGCCGCCGGAACCAACCGAGCCAGCTCTGTTGGAGCGGATGGAGGCAGGGGTGCAGACTGTCACGGCCAATCTGATCGACTTGCTGCGGTACCAATCGTCGACCGGCGGCCAGATCGACAAGGAGGCGGCATCGACCTGGTTGTCGCTGCGCGGTCTCGTCCCCTCCCTTGACCGTGTGGCAGTGACCCCGGGCGCACATCCAACGATCCTTGCGATCCTGCTGAGCCTGACACAGCCCGGGGACACTGTCTTATGCGAGGACGTGACGTATCCCGGGATCCGCAGCATCTGCGCCCGGCTGAGGCTGCGCCTGATCGGGCTGCCGGGCGATGCGGAGGGAATTGATACTCATGCACTTGACGCAGCGATCCGTGAACATCGGCCAAAGGCGCTGTATTTAAACCCGACACTGCACAACCCGACGACGCGGACAATCTCTCTTGCGCGCAGACAGGCCATTGCAGACGTGATCATTGCACACCGGTTGCCGCTGATCGAAGATGACGCGTATGGCTTCATTCCGCCCCACCCACCGGCACCTTTGGCGAGCTTCGCGCCCGATCTGGTCTGGCACATCGGGGGGCTGGCAAAGTGTATCGGTGCAGGATTGCGGCTTGCTTATACAGTTGCCCCCAACAGCCACGCGGCCCGAGAATTGGCACATCAGATCAAGATCATTTCCGTCATGCCCTCGCCCTTGATGATGGCGCTTGCAACCCGGTGGATCATCGACGGCACTGCGGACGGCATCCGCCGCTTTATCCGCGACGAAAGCCAGGCACGTCAGGCCATCGCGTCACAGGCATTGAACGCCTTCCAATTTGAATCCGACCCTCACGCCTTCAATGTCTGGCTTCACCTGCCCGAAGGTGTCACGCGGGCCGAAATCATTGGACGCATGGCAGGCACGGGATTGGGCATCATGCCGTCAGAAGCCTTTACGGTGTCTGGCACTCCCATCGAAGCGATCCGGGTCTGCCTCGGAGGACAGATTAAACGCAGCCAGTTGCGTGATGCGATGGGCCTTCTCGCCTATATCATGTCGCGTCTGGATTGAAGGCTCTCACCTTTCCCTAGTTTTATCTAAGACGGGCGGACGGCGCGGGCAGCATCTGAAAGCTTTATCTAACCAACGCCAGCTTCGAGCGTCAAATAGGCAACACTGGCATCAGCCTGACATCCAACTCACGTATTCCCTCAATCACCAGGTTTTTGAGCAATCATGCATCGGTGGAAGAGGTCCCTGTTGGCCCGTGCTGCAGGATGGGGCTATCGTCAGGAAAACCTTCGAAACGCGGCAACTGTTCTGGGACATCGACCCAAGGCAAGCGTTCATTATAGAACGCGTGGCTGGTTGGCACCAACACATGAGGATTGTCAAAAGTGCCGATGTGAATTTCGATGATAGGTCCGATGTCGCCGCCGTCGCCCTCCCAAGTCAAAGGTGTGCCGCATTCGTTACAAAAGGCCCTGCTCACGTCTGGGGAAGACGCATAAATATGCCGCTGCTTTCCGCTGAAGATCACTTGATCGGCCTTAAAGCCCACCAGTGTCCCAACCCCGGCACCACAGTGCCTACGACAGCTCTCACAGTGACAGTGTCCGACGACGAAGGGGGCTCCATCAGTTGCATATCTTACTGCTCCGCACATGCAGCCACCGTTCATTGTCCCATCCTCATTCACTGACGCCCCTGCCCTTTCCTGCCTCTATGTCTCCAACAATCTAAAACATCTGCAATTTTTGCAGTTAAGTGAATGAAGCTAGGTCTAAAGCCATTTAGTCTGTTGAGATTGGCCGATTTTGTTTAAGATATAACCCAAGCGAAACCAGCCAACCGCTTCCTCGTTATGGTTCTTTTGGTCGCAGATCGAGGCTGGGATCGCGCCGCGAACGTACGCTTCCGAACATACGCCCCTCGCGACATTGAATACCACAACACTAATTTATAGACTCAAACCGGTTGTTGAAAGTTTCCAGCTATGCGGCGGGACCAACCAACCGCTGCGAAGCGTAATCATGGCAGTTTAGGGTTGAAGCGGATCTCTTATGAAGCACTGATCTTCTTGATAAAGAAAATAATAACATTGGGTTATCGATCCTTTGAGGTTCGCAGTTCGAAAAACTGCCATCTACAAACCAAACCTATACTC
>JAGXHD010000023.1 GCA_024636395.1 Sulfitobacter sp. | reverse complement strand
GCCATGCCCATATCGCCATCGACCTTAAGCTTGCCGCTCATGAAGGCGGAGGTTGGATTGGTCTCGCCGTCCATCATGCCCTGAAATGTCTCGGGGTCTGCGCTCAGCGTCACATCGGCTTCTTCGTCACCCTCACGCACGCCGGCGTCGTCCACCATGACACAGCCTTCGCCTTCGATATCGAACTTTACGGTGCCGCCAATGTCCACGCCATCCATTTTCACTGTCAGCACTTTAACCGCTTCGTTGATCACATCACTCATTTTTAGCCCTTTTTTGGCAAATGGTGTCGGAGGTCACTGGAATTCGCCCCGGCACCTGTTACATTCACTTTTGTTATGGGTATCAAAATCGTCAACCTCAAACATACCGTTGCGGCACTTGGATGTGCTGTGTTGCTGTGCGGTCCCGTTGGGGCCGAGCAATCGGCCAAAGTGACCGATCTTCTGGAGGCATTGCGTACGGCCACGCCGGAGCAGGCGGATGCAGCGGAGCGGGATGTGGAGCGCGAGTGGTCGCGGTCTGGATCGGCGGCGATGGATTTGCTGCTAAAGCGCGGACGAGAGGCGCTGGCAGTGGGCGATTTCAACGTGGCGATCGACCATCTCACCGCGCTCACCGATCATGCGCCTGATTTCGCAGAAGGCTTTCATGCCCGGGCGACTGCCTACTACCGGGCCGATCTGTATGGTCCTGCGCTCGATGATCTGGAAACCGCGTTGGCGCTCAATCCGGACAATTTCAACGCGATCTTCGGCCTCGGCGTTCTATTCCAGGAGCTTGACCAGAGCAGACGCGCCGCCGAATTGTTCCTCCGCGTTCTGGCGATTAACCCACACCATGAGAATGCCGAAAAGGCTCTTGAGCAACTCAAAAAGAGCGGCATCGGCCGCACGTTGTGAACCCCTAACCCTCCCCTAAATACGCAAGGATACTGCGGTGAATACGCAAGGCAGGGTCGTGGCCGTTCTAGGCCCGACCAACACCGGCAAAACGACCTATGCGATCGAGCGGATGCTGGGGCATCGGACAGGCATCATCGGCCTGCCGCTGCGCCTGCTGGCGCGCGAGGTCTATGACCGGATCGTGGCCGCGCGCGGGCCCTCCGTCGTCGCGCTGGTGACAGGCGAGGAGCGGATCGTGCCGCCGCGCACGCAATACTGGGTCTGCACTGTGGAAGCGATGCCGGAGGGCATGGGGGCCGATTTCGTGGCCATCGACGAGATCCAGCTGTGTGCGGACCCCGAGCGCGGGCATGTGTTCACCGATCGGCTCATGCGGGCGCGGGGCCTGCACGAGACGCTTTTCATGGGCTCAGACACGATGCGGGGCACGATTGCAGCACTGGTGCCGCAGGTCCAGTTTGTGCACCGCGAGCGGATGTCACAGCTCACGTATTCAGGGCAGAAAAAGATCAGTCGGATGCGTCCCCGCAGCGCCATCGTGGGGTTTTCGGTCGAGAACGTCTATGCCATCGCCGAGCTCATCCGCCGCCAGAAAGGTGGCGCCGCCGTGGTCATGGGCGCTCTCAGCCCGCGCACGCGCAACGCGCAGGTCGATATGTACCAGAACGGCGAGGTTGATTATCTGGTGGCGACCGACGCCATCGGGATGGGCCTCAACCTCGATGTGGATCACGTGGCGTTCAGCTCTCTGAGCAAGTTTGACGGACGGCGGATGCGCCCGCTGGCACCCAATGAGCTTGCCCAGATCGCCGGGCGGGCGGGACGCGGCATGAAAAATGGCACGTTCGGGGTTACGGGCGACGTCTCCCCGCTCGATGAGGGGGTTGCACGGGCGATCATGGACCACCAGTTCACGCCGCAGACCAAGATCAACTGGCGCAATCCTACCCTGCAATACGGCAGCATCGCGGCTCTTGTGAATTCACTGGAAGTGGGCCCTGATCACGAGCGGCTGGTCAAAGCGCGCGAGGCGGACGATTTGCGTGTGCTCAAAACGCTGGGCGGTGATGCCGAGATCGCGGCGCGCTGCACCGACGGGCCGTCGGTCAAGCTGCTTTGGGATGTGTGCCGGATCCCCGATTTCCGCTCGATCAGCAATGCCGAGCATGCGGCTCTTCTGGAGATGATTTACAACCACCTTCACCAGCGCGGTTCGCTGCCTGATGATTGGCTGGCGCGACAAATCAAACGCATAGATCGAACCGATGGGGACATTGATGCGTTGTCCAAACGACTGGCGTTTATTCGCACGTGGACTTACGTGACCCAGCGCAAAGGATGGACAAATGATGAAAGCCATTGGCGCGGGGAAGCGCGTGTCGTAGAAGACAGACTGTCGGACGCCTTGCACGAACGTCTGACCCAAAGATTTGTAGACCGGCGCACATCCGTGCTTTTGCGCCGGCTAGGACAAAAGGAAGCCATGGTGGCCGAAGTAAATAACGAGACCGGTGAAGTGACCGTTGAAGGCGAATTTGTAGGCAAGCTGGACGGTTTCCGTTTCCGCGCCGACAAGGGCGCAGGCACGGCCGAAAATAAAACGATCAAGACAGCAGCCCTGCAGGCGCTGGCGCCGCAGTTCCATCTGCGCGCGGATCGTTTTTACAATGCGCCGGATACGGAGATTGATTTCACCGAACAGGGCGGCCTGATGTGGGGAAGCTCCGCAGTGGGGAAATTGGTGGTGGGCTCTGACGGGCTCAAGCCTCAGGTCGAGGTGTTTGTTGACGATGTGGCAGGTCCGGAGGTTGCGCAGAAGGTGCAACGCCGCTTGCAGCATTTCATTGACCGCAAGGTTGCGAGCCTGTTTGAGCCGCTGATCGCGCTGAAAAACGATGAGGCTTTGACGGGGCTTGCGCGTGGTTTTGCATTCCGGATGGTCGAAGGGTTTGGCGTATTGCCCCGCGCTGATCTCACGGAAGAGGTAAAGTCGCTTGATCAGGATGCGCGGGGCGCATTGCGCAAGCATGGCATCCGTTTTGGACAGTTCACCATCTTCATGCCCTTACTGCTCAAGCCCGCGCCCACGCGCCTGCGGTTGGTGCTGTGGTCGTTGACAAAGGGTCTGTTGGAGTTCCCCGAATCCCCGCCTCCGGGTCTGGTGACCATTCCTGTAGACACCTCTGCACCTGTCGGCGCCGATACGATGGCGGGTTACCGCAATGCGGGCGCCCGTGCGATCCGCATCGATATGCTGGAGAGGCTGGCGGATATGCTGCGCGGCGAGGATTCGCGCGGTGGCTTCGAGGCCAAGGCGGATATGCTTTCGATATCCGGTACGACGCTTGAGCAATTCGCGGATCTGATGCGGGGCTTGGGTTATAAAGCCGAAGCGGCGGAACGGCCAAAGGTTAAGGCCGTAAATGAGGTGATGCCGAAAGCGTCCAAGGATGTGGCGCCTGAAACACCGGTAATGGACGTTACAGCTGCCCCGGCCGACGGTGCGATCACGCAGGATCCGGCGGTTATGCCGCCCGCAGACGTGCCCGAGGGGATTGACGAAATCGTGGACGAAGGCACGGCGCCCATCGCGGCCGAGCCTGTGACCGATGGTGAAGTGCCGGCGGATATTCCAGACGTGTCGGAGACAGAAATCTCGCAGGGCACTGCTCCCGATTCCGACGTGGCGCAGATCGAAATGGAAAGCTTTTATACCTTTACTTGGGCACGGACCCCCCGACGGGAGGCAGCACCAAGCGGCGACCGGCCGCGAGGCAAGGGAAAACCAAATCCACGCGGCCAGAAGGGCCAGCGGGACGGTGCGAAACCGGACAAAAGCCAGAACTTCTCTGCCCGGCCCGCAAAGCCCGAGAAGAAGATTGATCCCGACAACCCATTTGCGGCCGCTCTGATGGGCCTTAAGAAGGACAAGTGAGCGAAGGGTCTGCGGAAAAGCTCCGTCTCGACAAATGGCTTTGGTACGCGCGATTTTTCAAAACACGATCTCTGGCGGCGGCAATCGTCGCCGGAGGCGGCGTGCGGATCAACGGCACGCCTGCGTCCAAACGCAGCACCATGATCACGCCAGGCAATGTGCTGACCTTCGCCAAGGACGATCATATCCGTGTGATCCAGATCGACGCGTGCGGCACACGGCGCGGGCCAGCCCCCGAGGCCCAAGCGTTATATACCGATCTATCGCCGCCCGAGCGTGCGTCGGCTGACAAAACCCCGCATAATCCGGCATTTGACGGCAAGGGGCGTCCGACAAAGAAGGACCGCCGCCAGCTGGATCTTTCTAAGGCCCGGCACCTTGAATGATGTGCGCGCCTGTTCTAGCTAGAGTTCAAGCATATCTGACAGAGACATCCTCCTTATGACATATATCGTTAACGACTCCTGTATCGCCTGCAAATACACCGACTGTGTCGAAGTCTGCCCTGTGGATTGTTTCTACGAGGGTGAAAACATGCTCGTCATCCATCCCGATGAGTGCATTGATTGTGGCGTATGCGAGCCAGAATGCCCGGCGGATGCGATCCGCCCCGATACTGAGCCGGACATGGAGAAGTGGGTCGAGTTCAATCGCAAGTATTCAATCCTCTGGCCGGTGATCATCACCAAGAAAGATCCGCTTCCCACGGCAGAGGAGATGGACGGGAAAGAAGGCAAGATGGAGATCTTCTCCGAAGTGGCAGGCGAGGGCGGCTGAGCAGAGTTCAGCCGATTCGTTGCAGTCGGGGCATTAATTCGGCATCGCCTTAATCCATTGATGTTTGCCCGGCCTTTCAGGGGCGGCCAATTTGTGCTATTGTAATGAAGATGACATCCTTAGCAACATATCAAGCCGCCGCTCTGCCACGGCGCATCTGACCATAAAAATTTACGCGCAAACGCCGCAGGCATCGTCCTGTGGATTTTGCGTGTGTTTCGCAATGCCCTCGGGCGACGCCGCATCAGGAGACTGAAGACCAAGACCAAAACGAAAAAGCTTGATTTCCGCCCTAATGAATTCGTGGTCTACCCCGCGCACGGCGTAGGGCAGATCGTGAGTGTCGAGGAGCAGGAGGTCGCCGGGATCACGCTTGAGTTGTTTGTCATTTCTTTCGAGAAAGACAAAATGACACTGCGCGTTCCCACGCACAAAGCGACCGAAATCGGCATGCGCGCGCTGAGCTCGCCTGACGTGATTACACACGCAATGAAAACACTCAAAGGCAAAGCCAAGGTGAAGCGCGCGATGTGGTCGCGCCGCGCACAGGAATATGAGCAGAAGATCAATTCCGGTGATCTGATCGCGATTGCTGAAGTGGTGCGCGATTTGCACCGCACGGACGACCAGCGCGAGCAGTCCTACTCCGAGCGTCAGCTTTATGAAGCCGCGCTTGAGCGTCTGACACGTGAGGTTTCGGCTGTCGCAGGCGGTGATGAGCTGGGCGCGGCCAAGCAAATTGGCGATGTGCTGGAAAGCCGTGTCGCTGCCGCTTAAGCGCCAAAGCCCCTGACCAAGAAACCGCGTCTGACCCTGTCGTCTGGCGTGGTTTTTTTATGCGAGGGCGCTGCAGGTGAGCAGGATCACCGCTTCGCTCAGCTGCTGCGTGGCCCCCAGAACATCACCGGTTTGCCCGCCGATCTTTCGCTTTGCGATCAATGCTGTAGCCAGGCCGACCAGCGCCGAGATCCCGATCACAAGCACTCCCGCGAGCCCCAGACCTGCCAGTGCAATCGTTGCACCGATTGCAAAAGCAGCGCCGGCGGCACGCATTGTCGGCCGGCCCACACTATGGGATAGGCCATCGACGCGTGCAGGGGGTAAGGCCCACATCAGCGCGGGCATCATGCCGCGCGACAGCGCCGCCGCAACGATCAGTGCCGCCCACCAGCTTCCAGATAATGCCGCCAAGGCGCTGATTTTCAGAAGGCTGACAATGACCAGAGCCAGCACGCCAAAGGTGCCGATCTGGCTGTCGCACATGATCTCAAGGCGGCGTGGGGTGGATGTGCCGCCCCAAAAACCATCGCAGGTATCCGCGAGGCCGTCCTCGTGCATGGCCCCTGTGAGGAGCATCATCGCGCCGAGCGCCAAAGCGCACGCGGCCAACGGCGGAATTCCTGCCCAGAGCGCCAGTTGCCCCGCCAGAGCAGCCACAGCGCCGACGCCGAGCCCCACAAGCGGATAGGCCCATACCGCGCGCGGCCCCGCCTTGAAGGCCGTTGCAGGCAAGTGAGGCAAAGGCAGACGCGTGAGCAGTACGGCGGCCAGCCAAAGCTGGCGCAGGGGGTCTGTTTTATCCATGATGTGGCCCTTTCGCCGCTTGTGAGCTGCGCCCTATTGGGTAAACAGACCAGGTAGTGCTGGCAATGAGGGTTGTTCAAATGGCTGATTTTTCTGATCTGGACGGGTTTCGCGCAGCCCTTGGCGCTCTGCCGGAACTGGATGCAACTGCCCGCGATGCAGCTGCGGAACGCAATGGCCAGCTGACCAAGCCCCCCGGCGCGCTGGGGCGGCTCGAGGATATTGCGCAGTGGTATGCAGGCTGGCGCGGAGATGCGCGACCCAGGATCGAGGCGCCGCAGATCATTATCTTTGCTGGCAATCACGGGGTGGCGGCCCGGGGTGTTTCGGCCTTTCCCGCTGAAGTGACCGCGCAGATGGTTCTGAATTTCGAGCACGGCGGAGCTGCGATCAACCAGCTGGCCCGGGCGGCGGGAGCACGGCTCGATGTGCGCGCACTGGCGCTTGACCGCCCGACGGAAGACTTCACGCAAGGGCCTGCACTGTTAGCCGATGATCTGGTCGAAGCGCTTGCAACAGGTTGGGATGCTGTCGATCCGGCGGCTGACCTGTTGGTTGTAGGCGAGATGGGGATCGCAAACACGACCTCCGCCGCGGCCCTCGCGGCGGCCCTGCTGGGCGGGGATGCGGAGCACTGGACCGGGCAGGGCACTGGCGTGGATGGCGCAGAATTTGCAAATAAAATCAGCATTGTGGCCGAAGGTGTGGCACTGCACAGCGGTCAGGGCGATGGGCTGGAGACGCTGCGCCGCCTTGGCGGTCGCGAAATTGCGGCGATGGCGGGAGCGATCGCGCGCGCACGGGCCTTGCGGATTCCGGTGATCCTCGACGGATTCATCTGCGGGGCTGCGGCGGCCTGTCTGGCGCATACCTCCCCGGGCGCGATTGATCATTGCATCGCCGGGCATCTGAGCGCGGAGGGTGGCCACGGCCGTCTGCTGAACGCGCTGGACAAGGCGCCACTACTAGCGCTTGGACTGCGTCTGGGAGAGGGCTCAGGCGCCGCGCTGGCGATCCATATCGTGCGCGCCGCGTTGGAATGCCACAGCGGCATGGCCACATTCGCCGAAGCCGGGGTCAGCGCGGGCTAGGGTTTTACGCGCGCTTTTCTTCATCATCGTCGTTGCGGTTGAGAAAGGCGGTCTCAAGATCTTTTTCAAGCTCCTTGGCGCGTTTGACGTAGGCGGCATTGTCGGCGGGTGCCACATCGGGGCGCCACAGGTCCGCAAGCTCGCGCACCGACATCCGGTCGTGGTGATAGAAGATGCGATGCGCCTCCGCGGCCTCATATTCGGACAGGCCGAGGTTTTCCAGAACATAGCGGCCCGCGCGTAGGGAGCTGTCGAACATCTCGCGCACGATGTCGTTCGCACCGGCCTGATAGAGATGATAGACATCCGCGCGGTCATAGGCACGGGCGACGATATGCAGATCAGGGTGCTGGTCACGGGCATATTTCACCAGCGCGCGTGCCGACTTGCGATTGTCGAGCGCCACGACCAGCACCCGCGCGTCGGCGAGCCCCGCCTTGCGTAGCACGTCAGGACGGGTCGGATCTCCCAGAAACGCCTTGAAGCCGAAGCGGCGCATCACCGCTATCGTATCGGGGTTGTGATCGAGCACGACCGTCTCGAAGCCTGAGGCTTGTATCAGACGGTTGACCACTTGCCCGAAGCGACCGATGCCCGCGATGATGACTGGACCTTCCTCGTCTATTTCGTCGTCGGGCGGGCGTACGGTGGTATCCGCACTGCGTTTGGAAATGACATCATGCAGGATGAACAACAGCGGTGTGATCAGCATCGTCAGCGCGATCACCAGCAATAGCGTCTCGGCGACACCGTCCGGCATGACATTGGTCGCGACCGAAAAGCTCACGAGGACGAAGCCAAATTCACCGGCCTGTGCCAGACCCAGTGCAAACAGCCATTTGTCGCGCCCGCGCAATTTGAACATATGGCCCAGAACGAACAGGATCGCTCCTTTTACCGCGATAACGAGTAGCGCCATCCCGATGATGATGACGAAATCATCCGCAAGCAGCACAAAATTGATCCCGGCACCCACGGTGATGAAAAACAGTCCCAATAAGAGACCTTTGAAGGGCTCGAGGTCGGTCTCCAGCTCATGGCGGAATTCGGAGCTGGCGAGGACCACGCCCGCGAGGAAGGCCCCGAGCGCGGGCGACAGGCCAACCAGCATCATGATGAACGAAATGCTTACCACGATCAGGAGGGCGAGGGCGGTATACATCTCGCGGAGATTGGCCGAGTGGATATAGCGAAACACGGGACGGGTGAAAAACACGCCGGTGATGATGATACCGGCAATGGCGCCGATGGTCATAAG
The DNA here is from genome assembly GCA_024636395.1 of Sulfitobacter sp. Taxonomy (GTDB): domain Bacteria; phylum Pseudomonadota; class Alphaproteobacteria; order Rhodobacterales; family Rhodobacteraceae; genus JAGXHD01. Next base: position 1,265 of record JAGXHD010000023.1, on the reverse strand, counting down.
CGTCACACCCCACGCGGGCAGGCTGTCGATGAAGGAAAAGGCAGCATCGGCGGCGGAGCCATGTCCCGCCCCGTGTTCTGAACCCGCAGCCGTATCCACCGAAATGGACCCATCGGGAGTTACGATAGCGGAGGGCAGGGTCACTGCGATGAGCGGCAGGAAAGCCAGCATGGGGATGACTGCGATATCCTGCGCCAGAAGCACGGAAAAGACCGAGCGCCCGCCTGCAGTCTGCATCAGACCCTTTTCGGTGAGCGTTTGCAGCACGATCGCAGTCGAGCTGAGTGACAGCGTCAGGCCGATGGCGAGCGATACACCCCAAGGCTGGCCATAAGCCATGGCGATACCCATTAGCGCCAGCGTGCTGAGGGTTACCTGCAGTCCGCCGAGGCCCAGCAGCTTGTGGCGCATGTCCCACAGCGCTTTGGGTTCAAGCTCGAGCCCGATGAGAAATAGCATCATCACCACGCCGAATTCGGCAAAATGCTGAAGGTCTTTCGTTTCTGCGCCCACAAGGCCCAGAACGGGGCCGATCAGGATACCTGCTGCCAGATAGCCCAGCACCGAGCCCAACCCCAGCCGCGCTGCGATAGGCACCGCGATGACGGCGGCGGCGAGATAGATCGAGGCCTGAAACAGAAAACCTTCCATGATGATCCTTTAGGTGGGCAGCGGGCCATCACTTTTCAGCTGGTCCATGACAATCTGGCTGTGCACACGTGCAACTGCCGTATGGGGCAGCAGCACTTCGTGAATCAGCCGGTTGAGGGCGGGTAGATCTTCACAGTAGACGCGCAGCAGATAATCCGCATCCCCCGTCATGGTCCAAGCACTCACAATCTCGGCACGGGCAGCGACAAGGCGCGCAAAGCTGGTCGAATGCTCTGGCCCGTGCGTGCCCAGATGGACTTGCACAAATCCCTGTACCGCCAGGCCGAGCCTGCGCGGATCAAGCTGCGCGGTGTATTTCCGGATCACGCCGTCCGCTTCGAGCCGCTGGCGGCGGCGCCCCACTTGAGAAGGCGACAGATTGAGCGTTTCGGCCAATTGGTGGGCCGTGAGATGGGCGTCTTTCTGGAGCGCTTCCAGCAGACGTTTGTCAATTTCGTCGAGCATAATGCGCAACTTTCGCATATCTTTAGGTATTGATAGAATACTTGCGCGCAAATGACCAGTCTCGTGCTGCATTATGCGCAAAATGCGTGCCGTCGGGGGGGTAGGCTAGGTGGAAATCTCATATTGGAGGCTGTCTCTTATACACATCT
>JAGXHD010000022.1 GCA_024636395.1 Sulfitobacter sp. | reverse complement strand
CTTCTTTACCTTCACGCCCGAAATGCTGCGCTTCGATCCTGCGGGCTACTCGCTCAAGCATTATCGCGACTTCTTTACCAATGACGCATGGCAGGACGCGATGAAGAACTCGCTCCAGATCGCGCCGGTCGCGACGCTGTTGTCGGTGACCTTCGGCACACTGGCCGCCATTGGTCTCAGCCAACCGCACGTGCCGTTCCGCCGCGCGATCATGGCGATCCTGATCTCGCCGATGATCGTGCCGCTGATCATCTCGGCTGCGGGCATGTATTTCTTCTACAGCCGCGTTGGTCTTCAGGGGACATACCTTGGCGTCGTGCTGGCCCACGCCGCCCTAGGTATTCCGTTCGTCATCATCACCGTGACAGCGACGCTGGTCGGCTTTGACCGGTCGCTCACCCGTGCGGCAGCGAATATGGGCGCGAACCCGGTGACCACATTCTTCCGAGTGCAGATGCCGCTCATCCTACCGGGTGTGATTTCCGGTGGCCTCTTCGCCTTCATCACCTCGTTTGATGAGGTCGTGATCGTGCTGTTCGTCGGGTCCGCCGGACAAAAGACCCTGCCATGGCAGATGTTCATCGGTTTGCGCGAACAGATCAGCCCGACGATCCTCGCGGTCGCCACGATTCTTGTAATTATCTCGATCTGTCTGCTGACGGTGGTTGAACTGCTGCGCCGCCGTTCCGAGCAGCTGCGCGGAATGTCACCGGGCTGAACGCAATCGCTCCAGCAAACGCAGGGAGGCGTACCCATCGGGCGCCTCCCCCTGTGCCACCTGCCAGCCGCGCACAGCGTTGATCGTGAGCGGTCCGATCCTCGCATCGATCTTTTGCGTATCGAAACCCTGAGCGGTCAACTCCTCCTGAAGCTCGATCCGCTCGGCGTAGCTCAGAGCACGGTCCTCAAGCGGCCAATCGCCCACGAATGGTCCTGCGCCCGCGATACGGTCCGCCAAGTGGCCCACCGCTATCACATAGGCATCGGCGGTGTTGTAGCTCTCGATCACTTTGAAATTCGCAAAAATCATGAAAGCAGCGCCCTCGGCGCCCGCAGGCAGCAAAATTGAGGCAACGCCGTGATCCGGCACGGGCTGGCCAGCAGTGGCAAACACACCGATACTGGCCCATTCGGCCGGTGATTTGGTCACTGCCCGGTCTGCCAGCAGATAATCAAACCCATCGGGCAGGCGCACTTCGACACCCCAAGGCTGGCCTGTCACCCAGCCGTTGGTCTTGAGATAGGCCGCGGCGGAGGCTAGCGCATCGCGTGGATCGTCCCCCCAGATATCGCGCCGCCCATCGCCGGTCCAATCGACCGCATGATCGATAAAGGAGCTTGGCATAAACTGCGTATGGCCCATCGCCCCTGCCCAGCTGCCGTTGAGATTTCCGGGATCGGTATCGCCACTTTGGAGGATGCTGAGCGCTGCGATCACCTGCTGCTCGAAAAACGCGGCCCGCCGCGCATCGTAGGCGAGCGACGCCATCGACGAGAGCACGGGATCGGTGCCCCGGAACGTGCCATAGGCGCTCTCCAGTCCCCAGATCGCGGTGATTATCTCTGCACGCACACCGTAGCGTGCCTCGATCTCCTCGAGGGCGGGGCGTTGGGCTTCAAGTGCTGCCTTCCCGTTGGTGATCCGCGAATCGGAGACGGCAGTGCCCAGATAGTCCCAGATGGTCTTCGTGAACTCGGATTGGTTGCGATCACGATCGACCACTTTCGGCACGAAGCTCACATCTCCCATCGCCCGATCGAATGTCTGTTCGGTGATGCCCGCCTCAAGCGCTGTGGGGCGAAACGCCTTGATCCACTCTTGCAACCCAGCATCGTTGCGCAGGGGCGTGCTTTCGGCCAGTGCCGGAGAGCCCAATAGCACCAGAACAAGAAGAGAAACGCTGCGCATCGATAGCCCCCATCGGTTTAATTGTTTCCAATATATCGATAATGCACGCGCGCGAAAAGTGTCCACCCAGCGCTGGGCGGTGATTGGCCAGAGGGTTTAGCGGCGGCTGCGGGTCACCTTGCGTTTCGTCGCAGCTTTTTTTCCTTTGGCCTTCGCGCCCTTGCGGCGGGGTGTGCGGCCTGCAGGGCTTTGACGGCCTTGGGGCATGGCATCACCGTCGATCTCCAGCAGTTCCAGCGCGATGCCGCCCGTCACCGGGGTCACCTCCGAGAGGCGCACGGTCACACGTTGTCCCAAGCCGATGGTCATGCCTGTATCGGAGCCCATGAGCGTGCCAGCATCCGCATCGTGGTGAAAATACTCCCGCCCGATGTTGCGCATGGGAATGAGGCCGTCAGCGCCGGTCTCGTCAAGCTTCACGAATGCGCCGAACCGGGCAACGCCGCTGATGCGGCCTGTCATCTCGGTTCCCACGCGCTCGGAGAGATAGGCGGCGAGATAGCGGTCCGTGGTGTCACGTTCGGCGATCATGGAGCGGCGCTCGGTGTCGGAAATATGGGCACCCGTCGCCTCCAAATCCGCGATGTCATGCTGCGAGAGACCGTCCTTGCCCCAGCCATGGGCCATGATCAGCGCCCGGTGCACGACGAGATCGGCGTAGCGGCGGATGGGCGAGGTGAAATGCGCGTAGGAGCGCAGCGCAAGGCCGAAATGACCGATCTGATCCGCGCCGTAATAGGCCTGGGTCATGGAGCGAAGGGTCGAGATGTTGATAAGCTCCGCATCGTCGGTACCTGCGGCCTGATCGAGCAGCCGGTTGAGATGCGCAGTTTGCAGCACCTGCCCCTTGGCCAGCGTATATCCGGACGCCGCAGCGGTTTCGCGCAAGGCGTCGAGTTTCTCCGGTGTAGGCTCTTCGTGGGTGCGAAACAGCAGCGGCGTTTTCTTGGCGATGAGCGTTTCGGCGGCAGCGACATTGGCCAGCACCATTCACTCTTCAATGAGGCGGTGGGCATCAAGGCGCATGCGGAAATTGACCGACCTGACCGTGCCATCGTCATCCAGCTCGATCCGTCGCTCGGGCAGATCGAGATCCAGCGGCTGGCGTCGCTCGCGCGCAGCAGCGAGGGCGGCATAGGCCGCGTAGAGCGGCTTGATAACAGTCTCTAACAAAGGCTCTGCGCGCTCATTAGCTTGCCCATCCATGGCGTCCTGTACTTCTTCGTAGTGCAGGCTGGCGGGGGAACGCATGAGGGCGCGGTGGAAATCATGGTGCAGCTTGTTACCGTCCGCATCCAGCACCATGCGCACGGCGATGCAGGCCCTGTCGACCCCTTCGTGCAGCGAGCAAAGATCGCCCGAGAGCACATCGGGCAGCATCGGCACGACACGATCAGGGAAATAGGTCGAGTTACCCCGCTTGCGCGCCTCACGGTCGAGCGCGGAATTGGGCGTTACGTAGGCCGCGACATCGGCGATGGCGACCCATAGGATATGGCCACCGGCGTTCTTGGGATCAGGATCGGCTTCGGCAAAGCAGGCATCATCGTGATCGCGCGCGTCCGAAGGATCAATTGTCACGAGCGGCAGATGCCGCAGATCCTCGCGACCTTTGAGGCCTTTTGGCTCTGCTTCGTCCGCCTCAGCCACTACATCATCGGGGAAATCATCGGGGATCGCGTGCTGGTGGATGGCGATGAGCGAGACGGCCTTGGGCGCGGAGGGATCGCCCAGGCGCTCCAGAATACGCGCGCGGGGCAGGCCCATGCGGCTTTTGGGACCGGCAAGCTCCGCCTCAACCAATTCACCATCGCGCGCACCGCCGGTATAATCCGCGGGCACGGCCCATTCGCGGTCAGCGCCCTTGTCGATGGGCTGGATCCGCCCGCCCTCGGCGTGTTTGCGGAAGATACCCACGATTTTCTTCGGGTTAGAGCCTATCCGGCGGATCAGCCGACCCTCGTAGTGATGCGCCTCTCCCTTCACCAGCGTGAGCCGCGCAAGGATGCGGTCCCCCGCGCCCAGCGCCGGATCGGAGGCGCGCGGGATCAGCAGCACAACCGGCTCGACGCCCTCACCGCCCCATTCCATCGGCTTGGCGAAAAGATCCCCGTCGCTATCAGGTCCGGTCACGAGCAGCACGCTCACGGGCGGCAGGCGCTCGGGATCGTTGTAGGACTTCTTGCGCTTCTCCAGATGCCCCTCGGCCTCCAGCTCCTTCAGGATCCGCTTGAGATCGATGCGCGCGGCACCCTTGATGCCGAAAGCCTTCGCGATATCACGCTTGGCGGTCAGGGTGGGGTTCTGTTCGATCCAGTCGAGGATCTCTTTTTTGGTGGGGATATTGCTCATGGGGATGGAGGTAGCACGCGCATGGGGTCGCGTCACATTATTTTAAATCTGCGGCCGTATCGACATCGCGGAGCGTGGTGATCAGGGCGATGCGGTGATCGGGTAGGGTTGATATTGTGTCGCTCAGCGCATGCTCGGACGACCAGCGCACGCTTTCAAATAGGGAAGGCGGGAGGACCCGCGCGCGCCGCAGCCCGATGAGCCAGTAGCCACCATCGGGCGCAGGGCCGAGCACGGCATCATGACTGCCCAGCGCCGCAAAGGCCTCGGCAATCTGCGACCGTGTTATGCCCGGAATATCACCTCCGATGACGCAGACAGGGCCGCGCGGGGGGTGACGCAGCGCACGCGCCATGCGTGCGCCCAGATCGCCGTGCCCCTGAGGAATGCGCGCCAGATGCGCAGGCCAGACCCGAGACAGCAGGCCCGCACGATCGGGTGCTACAGCCAGCAACATCTCCCAGCGGGGATCTGTGAGGCGCCGCAGCAAACGATGCACCTGATGGCGAAACCACCATGCGGCGGGGACCATGCCGATATCGCGGCCAAGGCGCGTTTTGACCCGACCCGCGCGCGGCTCCTTCAGCATCACGACGAGCGTGCGCTTCACAAAGCGCGTTCCATCATCTGGTGCGGCTCGCCTTCATCGTCATAGGGCACGCCGAAGGGGACGAAACCGCGCTTTTCGTAGAATCCGGTGGCGTGGAGCTGTGCACCCAGTACCGCACGGCGCACACCATAGGCAGCAGCGAGGGTGACCGCCGCCTCAATAAGATCCGCCCCGAGGCCCGTCCCCCGCCGCGCGGCGATCACGCAGACGCGTCCTACCTTCGCCGTATCCCCGTCAAGATAAACACGCGCGGTGGCGAGGGGCGCGCCGTCCTCGCGAGCGAGCAGATGCAGGCTATGGGCGTCGAGTGCATCGACCTCTCCTTCGGCGCTATAGCCCGGCTCGGCCACAAAAACCGCATGACGCAGGGCGTAGCAGGTCGCGCGGTCCTCAGTCGGAGCGATCTCGATCACGCGAAATAGTCCTGCAAGATGCGCGAATAGATCGATTTCAGCTCGTGGATATGCGCCACGCTGACGTGCTCATCGACCTGGTGCATGGATTGGCCCACAAGCCCGAATTCGACCACGGGGCAATGTGATTTGACGAAGCGCGCATCGGATGTCCCGCCAGTGGTCGACAGCTCCGGCGTGACACCCGTGACAGCCTCCACCGCGCGGGAAACCATGGTAGAGAGATCGCCGGGAGGCGTAATGAAGCTTTCCCCAGAGATCTTGACCTTTGTCTCAATCTGCACACCAAAGTCGGCATGGATCGCCGCAGCCTCGCGCTCGATCCACTCGGTCAGGCTGGCGCCGGAATGGGTGTCGTTGAAGCGGATGTTGATGGTGGCGGCACATTCTGCCGGGATAACATTGGTGGCGCGATTGCCGGTGTCGACCGTGACCACGGCGAGGGTGGACGTATCAAAATGATCAGTGCCGGTATCGAGCGGGTGGCTGGCAAGACGGTCCATCAGGCGCACCATCGCATGCACCGGATTGTTTGCGCGGTGCGGATAGGCGGAATGGCCCTGCTTGCCGATCACACGGAACCGCACGTTCATCGAGCCGCGCCGCCCGATCTTGATCATCTCGCCCATCTTTTCCGGACAGGTCGGCTCCCCGACCAAACAGACATCCATGCGCTCGCCGTTTTTCTCCATGTACTCCAGCAGAGCCAGCGTGCCGTCGGTGGATTCACCCTCTTCATCACCGGTAATCGCAATCACGACGGACCCATCGGGGGGCGTCTGCCGGACAAAATCGACGGCCGCAGCGGCAAACGCGGCCACACCAGATTTCATATCCGTGGTGCCGCGCCCGTACATGACACCAT
>JAGXHD010000021.1 GCA_024636395.1 Sulfitobacter sp. | reverse complement strand
TGCCGAAGGCGATCCAGCGATCCCGGCGTCCAACGCGATCATACGGGTGGGCAGATTGGTCGAAATGTTGAAAAGTGCACAGAGTGAAGGAGAGGAGTATGATGACCCGCTCCATCAACGTCGCACTATGGGTGGGAGCGGCGCAGACTGTCTTCACGCAGACTGACCGCGTCGTCCAAAAGGCGGGCTGGGATAGATTCAGGCCGCGATTTCCATAGCGCCTGAAGAGCAATTGCCGTCCTTTGTGACGGGTCATGCCGCGCGCTCTCCATGCCAGAGAAAGGCAAGGCAGCGCGCCCCGTCGCGCGGTGGCGCTGCGGGGCGGATTATTCCAGCATCATGGCAACCGCACCTCAGCCCGGCAAGACCAGTTGCAAGGTGGGTTTTATCGGGTCAACATTACCTGAGGCCAGCGTATTGCACACGATCACATCGGAGGCATAGGGGATAGACCACACCACACCAAGGTGCCCATCGAAACGACCTGCGAGGCGACCGGTGCAGCGGCCCCGATGATCCGTGTATCAGGACAGAATGTGTTCATCTCGCCGTTGCTGATGATCAAGGCAGCCGGTGTCGCCAAAAGTCCCAAAGGTCTGGGCCAGGGTCGTCAAGCATGCCCACAGCGCTCCGGCTGCTTCTCTCCAGAAACATCTAAAATTCTTTATATTTTACTTCCCTGAATTCACCTGTTGGAAAAACAATATGCCGTATTTGCTCCCCGAAAGGGGGCATCATGGCATTTCAAATAGTAGGGATCGACACCGAGTTTGCGGCCGCAACAGGCAGCAATGTAAACACATCACCAGGCAAGTCGCGGTTTGATAACCCCCCGCAGGGCTCCAAGGACCTTGTCATTACGACCAAGGACGGGGACCGTGATCCGCGCCGCTTCGATCTGGGAGACACCTACGATGTGAGCTGGGGCGGTCAGGGTGGCGGCGGTACTATTCTGAACGCTGTCGTGGTCCGCTCGGATCTGGCTCCCGGCGGCGGCGGCGGGGTCGTCGTATTCGATGGTATAGACGAAAATGGCAATCCTGCACAAATAATCTGGACGCCCGGCTACAACCTCGAGCAGTGGTATGCAGACAACTATAACCCCTCTGCGGAGCCTCAATTCTTTACCTCGGATACTCAGCCCAACTATACGCACAGCTTTGTATGCTTCGCTTCGGAGACCGGAATAAGGACCCCCACAGGGTATCGCCAGGCAGATACACTGGTTCCCGGCGAGATGATCAGCGTATGTGACGGGGAGGCGGCACCTTTGCTATGGGCCTCCAAGTGGTCGGGTGCAGGCCAAGGCAGCGCCGCGCCGGTATGCTTTGCACCCGGCACGATCGGCAATCAGCGCCCCCTGCGGCTTTCACAGCAGCATCGTGTTGTGGTGAAGTCTGCGCAATTGCAGATGCTCTTCGCTCTGGAAGAAGCGCTGGCACCGGCACGCGTCTTTGTGGATGGTCAGTCCGTTCGGTTGCAGGACTGCACGCGCATCACATATGTCCACCTTCTTTTGCAACACCACCATATTCTGGACGCAGAGGGCGCGCGTTGCGAAAGTCTTTACCTGGGTGACGAAAGCACCCGAACACTGTTATCCACGCCCCCGGGCGCAAAATTCCTTGCCGAGCAATCAGGCATACTGCAGCACGCCACAGCCGCACGCCCGTTTCTGTCCATGCACGAGGCGCAATTGTTATTTCGTGGCGGCGGAGCGGCCGCAGCGCCCTCTGCAGCGGCCCGATCTCGTGTCTTGCAGAACGCTATGGTGCGTCCACAAGGACCCTGCTGAATTCATCACGCAGTTTGTTCTTCTGAACCTTGCCCGTCGAACCGATGGGCAGCTCGTCCACGAATATCACGCGGTCTGGGATCTGCCAGCTCTCGACCTTGCCCTTGTAGAACGCAAGCAGCTCCTCTTCGCTCACGTCCCCCGCTTTGATCGCCACCAGCACGGGGCGCTCGTCCCATTTCTCGTGAGCGGCAGCAATAGCGGCGGCGTTGGCAATCGCCGGGTGCGATATCGCAATATTCTCCAGCGTCACGGTGGAAATCCATTCACCACCCGATTTGATGATGTCCTTGGAGCGATCGCGGATGATCATGAAACCCTGCGCGTTGATCGTGGCCACATCTCCGGTATCGAACCAGCCGTCGGCAGTCAGCGCGGTCTTTTCCTTGCCGAAGTACGTATCGACAATCCAGGGCCCGCGAACTTGCAGATCGCCTTGCGTCTTTCCGTCGTGCGGCAGCGTGTGGCCCTCCTCATCAACGATGCGCAGATCGACACCGAAGGGTGGCCGCCCCTGCCCCAGCCGGATCTCAGCTTGCTCCTCGGCACTCAGTGCTTTGTGGCGTTGCAACAGCTGGTTCATCGACCCCAAGGGAGAGGTTTCCGTCATGCCCCAAGCATGAACCAGTTCAACGCCGTATTCAGCGAATTTCGGAATCATCGAGGGCGGCAGAGCGGAGCCACCAACCACCGTGCGCGTCAGGCTCGGCACCTTTGATCCGGTCTCCTTGAGCGCTCCCAGCAGCCCCATCCAGATCGTGAGCACGCCCAGCGCCAGCGTGGTCTGCGTGCTGTCGATGAGGTTCACGAGGCTTTTGCCGTCGAGGTTTGGGCCGGGCAGCACCAGCTTGCAGCCGGTCATGGCGGCGATATAGGGCACGCCCCAGGCATTGACGTGAAACATGGGCACCACCGGCAGGACCGTATCCATGGCGGAGATGTTGATACCGTCAGGCTGGTTGCCCGCAAGCGTGTGCAGCACCGTCGAGCGGTGCGAGTAGAGCACGCCTTTGGGATCGCCGGTGGTGCCGGAGGTATAGCACAGGCTGGACGCGGAATTCTCGTCGATCTCGGGCCAAGGCTGATCCGGATCACCGGTCTCCAGCAGTTCGTCGAAAAACTTGAGATCTGGCAGCGCCGCAGCCGCCGCGTCATCACGCGGGCCCAGCATCACGATGTATTTGCAATGCTTCAGCGCCGGGGCGAGTTTGGCCGCTGCAGGCACGAACGTCGCGTCGATGAACAGCACCTGATCTTCCGCGTGGTTGATCACATAGACCATCTGCTCGGGGCCCATACGAGGATTGATTGTGTGGCAGACGAAACCGCCGCCCGCGACACCGAAGTAAATCTCGAGGTGCCGCCGATTGTTCCACGCAATTGTACCACAGCGCGCGCCCTGCTCCAGCCCCAGCTTGCCCAGCGCCGAGGCGAGGCGGCGGGCATTGACGCCGACCTGTCCCCAAGTTGTCGTCTCGGTCCCTCCCGCCGTCTCTACCGAGACGATCTCGCCCGCCGTGTGAAACCGGGCGGCGTGGTCGATCAAGCTGCCGATCGTGAGCGGCATCTGCATCATTTGTCCAAGCATTGGGTCTTTCTCCTGTTCTATCTATGCGGCCACACGGCGCGCGGCGTCTGCTTTTATCATATCTGCGGCACGCTCGGCGATCATGATCGTTGGCGCGTTGGTGTTTCCGCTGGTCACATGAGGCATGACGGAGGCATCGACCACCCGAAGCCTTTCCATCCCATGCACCCGCAATTCAGGGTCGACCACGGCGAGCGCGTCCACGCCCATCCGGCAAGTACCAACCGGATGGTAGATCGTATCGGCCCGCGCACGGATGATCTGCTCCCAGTCGGCATCGCTCATACCGTCCCGGATACCGAAAAGCTCCTTATGCGCAAAGCCTGCCATCGGCGGGGTCTGCATGATCCGGCGCGCCATCTTTGCGCCCTTGATCAGCGTGTCCAGATCCGCGCGCTCAGCGAGGTAATTGGGATCAATCACCGGCGCGGCAAGCGGATCGGCACTGGCGAGCGTCACGCTCCCGCGCGAAGCGGGGCGCAGCACGCAGACATGGCAACTGTAGCCATATCCCGGATGCAGCTTGCGCGCGTGATCATCGACCACGGAAATCACGAAATGGATCTGGATATCCGGGCGCGCGACGTCGCTGCCCGTCTTGAGAAACGCAGCCCCTTCGGCGAAGGGCGTCGCCAACATTCCCCCGCCCGTCTTGCGCCACTCCAGCATGTGACGGACCAGATTGACGGTCCCCCGCAACCCGATCCCGAAATTATCGGTGTCTTTGGATTTATAGGCGAGCGTGAAATCGAGGTGGTCTTGCAGGTTCTGGCCCACACCGGGAAGCGCGTGCACCATCTTGACGCCATGCGGCTCGAGATCTTCCGCCCGCCCGATCCCCGACAGCTGCAACAGCTGCGGCGAATTGAACGCGCCACCGCACAGGATCACTTCGCGGGCGGCCTCGACATGCTTGTCCCGCTTTGCCTGCCGGTAATGCACCCCGGTCGCCCGTTTGCCCTCCAGCGACAGGCGCGTTGCCTGCGCGCGGGTGATCACGGTGAGGTTCGGGCGGTCCATGACAGGATGCAGATAGGCGGCGGCGGCAGAGCATCGCTCGCCCCGGCGGGCCGCATCGTGGAATTGCGTCACCTGATAGAGGCCCACGCCCTCATTATCGCCACCATTGAAATCAGCCACTTCACGGTGCTGGAGTGCGCGTGCGGCCGCGATGAACGCCCGCGGGATGGGGCGCGGCGATCGCTGGTGCGAGACCTGGAGCGGCCCAGTCCCGCCGTGCAGGTCCCCCGCACCGTCCTCATGGCTCTCAGCGCGCAGGAAATAGGGCAGAACGCTATCCCAGTCCCATCCAGCGCAGCCCTGTGCAGCCCAGCCGTCGTAATCCTCGCGCTGGCCGCGCACGTAAAGCATCGCGTTTATGGCGCTCGATCCGCCCAGCGCACGGCCACGCGGCTGGTAGCCCTGCCGACCGTTCAGCCCCTTTTGCGGCACCGTCCGGAAGGCCCAGTTAGAGATCTTGCCCCAACCGGGCAGCATCGCCACCACTGCAGCGGGCGTCCGGATGAGCAAATGCTCGCCGGTGCCCCCTGCTTCCAGCAGGCATACGGTAATGGAGGGATCCTCGGTCAGGCGCGCAGCGAGCGTGGCGCCGCCTGATCCGCCCCCGACGATCACATAATCATACGCCATGCATTGTCCCCGTTCGCATGGACAAAATAAGGTCAAAAATCGTGCGGCGTGTCCATTGGTTTTTGCCCCGCCTTACGCAGCGACAGCCCAATTATTGCCACGGTCAATGTTATCGTTTTGCGCAGAATTCAATTCAAGTTATCAATCTTGCCATGACATTCGATCAAATCAGAACCTTTCTCTGGGTGGCGCGGCTTGGCGGCTTTCGCAAGGCCGCCGCGCGCCTGCACCTGTCGCAGCCCGCCGTCTCTACCCGCATCGCCAATCTCGAGCAGGAGTTGCGCGTCTCTCTCTTTGAGCGCGGTCCGGGCGCGCTGGTCCTGACCAAGCACGGCACTCTGCTGCTGACCTACGCCGAGCAGATGCTCTTTGTGGAGGAGGAGATCAAACAGCGCGTCGCCAATCCCTCCCAGACCGAAGGGTTGTTCCGCGTAGGCGCGTCCGAGACTATCGCGCAAGCCTGGTTGCCCGACTTCCTCAAGGCGTTCAGCGAGCGATACCCGCGCGTCAACGTCGATCTGATGGTGGATATCTCGATCAACCTGCGCGCCGACCTGTTGGAGCGCAAGCTAGATC
>JAGXHD010000020.1 GCA_024636395.1 Sulfitobacter sp. | reverse complement strand
GTGAACAACATCGAAGTGATTTACAATCACGTCATCCTTGTTCTCAAGGGCGTGAGCCTGAACGTGCCCAAAGGTGGCATCACGGCGCTGCTGGGCGGCAATGGCGCGGGTAAGACGACGACGCTGAAGGCGATCTCGGGTTTGCTGGCCTCTGAACGGGGCGAGGTGACTAAGGGATCGATCAAGTACCGCGGCGAATCCATCGCGGCGCAAGACCCGGCGGAGACCGTGAAGAAAGGTGTCGTTCAAGTGATGGAGGGGCGTCACTGCTTCGAGCATCTGACGATCGAAGAGAATTTGCTAACCGGCGCCTACACGCGGCGCGATGGTAGCGGGGCCATCGCTGCGGATCTGGAGATGGTGTATGAGTATTTCCCGCGTTTGCGTGAGCGGCGTAAATCACAGGCAGGGTATACCTCCGGCGGGGAGCAGCAGATGTGTGCCGTTGGCCGCGCGCTGATGAGCCGCCCGGAGACGATCCTGCTCGACGAGCCTTCGATGGGCCTTGCACCGCAGCTGGTGGAGCAGATTTTCAACATCGTGAAAACGATCAATGAAAAGGAAGGTGTGACCTTCCTGCTGGCCGAACAGAATACCAACGTGGCACTGCGATTTGCGCATTACGGCTATATCCTCGAGAGTGGGCGCGTGGTGATGGATGGCCCGGCCAAGGATCTGCGCGAGAATCAGGACGTGAAGGAGTTTTATCTCGGCATGTCGGACGAGGGCCGCAAATCATTCCGTGAAGTGCGCAGTTACCGACGCCGCAAGCGTTGGTTGTCTTAGGTGAATGCTTCGGCGCATAGCGACGATCCGCATCTGGTGGATCGTGTGTCCTGGCTGCGCGCGGCGGTGATGGGAGCGAACGACGGGATCGTCTCGGTCGCGTCGATCATCGTCGGCGTGGCTGCGGCGGATCCTGATCCGCGCGCGATCCTGATTGCGGGCACTGCGGGACTAGCTGCCGGTGCCATGTCGATGGCGGCGGGTGAATATGTGAGCGTCTCGTCGCAGGCTGATCTGGAAGCGGCTGATATTGAGCGGGAGCGGCTAGCGCTGATCCATGATCCGATTGGCGAGGAAGCGGAGCTGGCCGAGATCTACGTCTCGCGGGGCCTTTCGCCGCAAACGGCGGCGATTGTGGCGCGGGAGCTGACGGAGCAGGACGCGCTGGGCGCGCATGTGCGCGAGGAATTGGGGCTTGGTGATGCGCAGGCGGCACAGCCCATGTTGGCGGCAGTGACGTCGGCGATCACGTTCAGCGTGTTTGCTGCGGTTCCGCTCATTGCGGCCATATTGGCGCCTGTATCGGTGCTGATCCCCGTCGTTGTCGTTGTAACGCTGGTCGCTCTGACTGCGCTGGGCGGTTTGGGGGCTGTGGCGGGTGGCGCTTCGGTCGGACCAGCGGCCTTGCGCGTGGTCGTCTGGGGCGGTCTGGCCATGGCGGTCACCGCTGCAGTGGGCTGGGTGTTCGGAGTATCCGTCTAGTGGCGGTTGAATGCAGAAAAAAGTGGATGATATGAGCAATTTCGATGATCTGGAAACCCGTAGTGCGCAGGCGCGTGCTGCTGATCTGGCGGCCGCCCTGCCGAAGCAAATCGCGCGCGCCAAGGGGTTGGCAGGCTATAGCGGTGCGCTGGACGGTGTGGACGCCGCTACGATCACAAGCGTGGATGCGCTGGCCGCCCTTCCGGTCCTGCGCAAATCGGAGCTGGGCAAGGCACAGGCGGCCCATGCGCCATTCGGCGGATTCACCACCCGGCCTGCGCACGGATTTTCTCATGTGTTCCAGTCTCCCGGCCCGATTTATGAGCCCTCCTCGACTGATCCTGACTGGTGGCGGATGGGGCGCTTCCTGCATGCGATGGGGGTTGGCGCCGGGGATATCGTACACAACTGCTTTGGCTATCATCTGACACCGGCAGGCATGATCTTCGAGAGTGGCGCGCGCGCCGTGGGGGCGGCGGTGCTGCCTGCGGGCACGGGCCAGACGGAGCTTCAGGTCATGGCAGCGCGGGACATCGGGACCACGGCATATGCGGGCACGCCCGATTATCTCAAGGTGATTCTGGAGAAGGCCGACGAGATGGGGATGACCCTCGGGATCACCCGTGCGGCGGTGGGGGGCGGCGCGCTCTTCCCGTCCCTGCGCGAGTGGTACACCGCGCGCGGCATAACTTGCCTGCAATGCTACGCAACCGCCGATCTCGGCAATATTGCCTACGAATCGCCTGCAGCGGAGGGCATGATCGTGGATGAGGGCGTAATCGTGGAGATCGTGACACCCGGCACGGGCGATCCGGTGCCGGAGGGCGAGGTCGGCGAGGTCGTGGTGACGACGCTCAATCCCGATTATCCGCTGATCCGGTTTGCGACGGGGGATTTGAGCGCTGTGATGGCAGGCCAATCGCCCTGCGGACGGACGAATATGCGCATCAAGGGCTGGATGGGCCGCGCCGACCAGACCACCAAGATTAAGGGCATGTTCGTGCGACCCGAGCAGGTGGCGCAGCTGGTGGCCCATCACGCCGAGATCACCCGCGCCCGCGTGGTAGAGACGCGGGAGGCAGAGCAGGATGTGATGACAGTCCGGATCGAGAGCGCGGCGCCGGATGCGGAAGCCTACGCGCGCTCCGTGGCTGAAGTGCTCAAGCTCAAGGGCCGCATCGAAGTGGTCGTTCCCGGCAGTCTGCCGAAGGATGGTCTCGTTATAGAGGACCAGCGTACCTATGATTGAGGGCGCGCTTCCGCCGCACTTTTCTTTCTGACAGAAATAGTCGACATAGAGCCATGGGCAAAGTGACGACCTCTCCGATCAAAATGAAACCCGATGGTGCGCAGGCACTGTCGGGTGTTGCCGTTGTGGTAGCTGTGTTGTGCGCGCTGCCGATGGTGGCGGTGCTGCTGGCGGCGTTGTCGGGCGGGACGGAGACGGTGCAGCATCTGGCACAGACTGTGCTGGGTGGCTATGCGCGGACCACAGCGGCGCTTGTGGTGCTGGTGGCGTGCGGGACATTCGCGATTGGCGTTGGCACCGCGTGGCTCGTGACCATGACGCGGTTTCCGGGCGCAAGGTTTTTCGAGATCGCATTGGTGCTGCCGCTGGCATTTCCGGCGTATGTCCTGGCATATGCTTATACCCATGTGCTGGACCATCCCGGCATCGTTCAGACGGTGCTGCGTGATGTAACGGGATGGGGCCCACGCGACTATTGGTTTCCCGAGATTCGCTCGCTGGGCGGGGCGGCCACGATGTTGGTGCTGGTGCTGTATCCATATGTCTACCTGCTGGCCCGCGCTGCCTTTCTTCAGCAGAGCGGAACTACGTTTCTGGCCGCGCGGGCGCTCGGCTCCTCGCCTTGGGCCGCGTTTTTCAAAGTGAGCCTGCCGCTCGCGCGGCCCGCGATTGCGGGGGGAGTACTGCTGACCGTGATGGAGACCATCGCCGATTTTGGCACGGTTGCCTATTTTGGGGTGCAGACCTTTGCCACGGGCATTTACACGAGCTGGTTTTCGTTGTTCGACCGAGCGGGGGCGGCGCAGCTGGCGCTGTGCCTGCTGAGTTTCGCACTGCTGCTGGCAATGCTGGAGCGGCTCCAGCGCGGCGACGCCAAATACCATGATCCCGCGCGGCAGGCGCAGGCGGCGCCTGCGATCGTGCTGCGGGGCTGGCGGGCGTTGCTGGCCACGATCGCTTGTGGCGTGCCGGTGGTGTTTGGCGCGCTTCTACCGATTGTGGTGCTCTTCTACATGGGGGTTGGTTCGGAGCAGAACCTGCTGAGTGCGCGCTATCTGGGGTTCATCCAGAATTCCGCCATCCTCGCGAGCGTCGCGGCGGTGGTTACGGTCATGGCGGCGGTCAGTGTCGGGTTTTTCCAGCGGATGCGTGGCGGGCGCGCGGCGCAGGGGGCGGCTTACGTCGCACGGCTGGGCTATGCCGTGCCGGGCGGTGTGATCGCTGTCGGTCTGCTGGTGCCTTTTGCCGCGTTCGATAACGCGCTCGATGCTTGGATGCGGGCGACGTTCGATGTCTCGACCGGTCTGCTCATAACCGGCTCCATCTGGCTGCTCGTGATCGCCTATATGGTACGGTTTCTGGCGGCGGCGCTGGGGGCCTATGAGGGAGGGCAGGCGATGGTCCATGTGAATATGGATTCGGCGTCGCGGTCACTGGGGCAGGGGCCGATCGGCACGTTGCGGCGGGTGCATCTGCCTATCCTTGCGCCGAGTTTGCTGACCGCGCTGCTGATCGTTTTCGTGGATGTGATGAAGGAGCTGCCTGCAACGCTGATCATGCGGCCGTTCAACTTCGACACACTTGCGGTGCAGGCCTTCCGGCTGGCCAGTGACGAGCGGCTGGAGGGGGCGGCGGTGCCTAGCCTCGTAATCGTGGCGATGGGGCTGTTGCCGGTCATCCTGATCTGCCGACAGGTAGGGCGCAACAGGTAGGGTCTGGCCTTTTTGATCGTTCTGCAATTGGGTTTAGACGTCAAATGAAGAGGGAGCGCGCGCCGAGTGGTCGGCGCACGCTTTGGACTATTTGGCGAGCTTATCCTGGGTCTCCGTATCGAAGTCGCTGGCGTCGTGGCGTCCGTGCAATTGCATGGACAGATCGTCGCCGAACGTGCGGTTGACCATGCGGCCCCGAGTGACGGCGGGGCGGGCGTCGACTGTCTTGGCCCAGCGCATGACGTTTTTGTAGCTTTCCACATCGAGGAATTCGGCAGCGGAATAGAGGCGTCCCAAGACCAGCTGGCCGTACCATGACCAGATTGCGATATCGGCGATGGAGTATTCACCAGCAAACCATTCATTGTCCGCAAGATGGCGGTCGAGGACATCGAGCTGCCGTTTGGTCTCCATGGTAAAGCGGTCGATCGGGTATTGGAATTTCTCGGGCGCATACGCGTAGAAATGGCCAAAGCCGCCGCCGAGATAGGGGGCGGATCCCATTTGCCAGAAGAGCCAGCTCATCATTTCTGTGCGCTGCGCGGGATCTTTGGGGATGAAGGCGCCAAATTTCTCTGCTAGATGGAGGAGGATCGCGCCGCTCTCGAATACGCGCTGGGGCGTCTTGCCGGAATGGTCCATCAGGGCGGGGATCTTTGAATTCGGGTTTACCTCGACGAAGCCTGATCCGAATTGGGTGCCTTCGCCGATGTTGACGAGCCATGCGTCATATTCCGCCCCGCTGTGGCCTGCGGCCAGCAATTCCTCGAGCATGATGGTCACTTTGACGCCATTGGGTGTGGCCAGCGAATAGAGCTGGAACGGGTGCTTTCCGACCTCCAGTTCCTTGTCGTGGGTCGGCCCTGCGATGGGGCGGTTGATGGAGGCGAATTTGCCCCCGCTCTCGGATTCCCATGTCCAGACTTTCGGGGGGGTGTATTCGGCCATGATCGTATCCTTTCAAATATTTCGGCACTTTTC
>JAGXHD010000019.1 GCA_024636395.1 Sulfitobacter sp. | reverse complement strand
TTGCAGTTGAGGCCAAACGCATCGAACGACTACTCCCCCTTACCTATAGCCGCGCTCTCGCGCCGTGTGTTTGTCAGCAGCCGTACTTTGCTTATATCTTAAAGGATGGCCGCAGAAGTGACCAAGATCACTCCAACGGCCAACCTTTGCCTGCAAAATGGACAACGAAACCACCAAAACGGTCAATTTATGGTTGGCGTTTCATCTCGACAGATACCTCTTACAGCCCTAGCCGCATTTGCTGTGGCCACAGCTCCCGCAGGTCATGCAACCCTCGACCATCCGCAGATCATATTGGCCGCAGCTGCTACAGGCTTTTCCGCGCGGTTGCTCCAGCCCAATGACTTTGGCCTGCGGATCTGTCTTTAGGCCCATGCCCGCGCCAGCAATGAATCCGGTGCTGACCAGATGCTGCTCGATCACGCCGCCAATCGCCGCGAGGATCGAGGGGATGTATTTTCCCCCGATCCAGGCGCCCCCACGCGGATCGAACACGGCCTTCAGCTCCTCGACCACAAACGACACATCGCCGCCCCGCCGGAAGACAGCCGAAATCATCCGGGTGAGCGCAACGGTCCAGGCAAAATGCTCCATGTTCTTGGAATTGATAAACACCTCGAAGGGCCTGCGTCTCCCGCCCACCACCAGATCGTTGATGGTGATGTAGAGCGCATGCTCGCTGTCGGGCCATTTGATCTTGTAGGTCGCACCCTCCAGCTCCTCGGGCCGGTCCAGCGGCTCGGACATGTAGATCACGTCGCCATGGGGCTCCTGCGGCTCCTCGCCGTCGTGGCTCACCACTTCGGGCGCGGCTTTCTTGTCCTCGGATACCGACAAAACGGATCCTGTCACATCGTTCGGCCGGTACGTCGTGCAGCCCTTACATCCCGTATCCCAAGCCTCCATATAGACCTCCTTGAACGTGTCGAAGGAAATGTCCTCGGGGCAGTTGATCGTCTTGGAAATCGAGCTGTCGACCCATTTCTGTGCTGCCGCCTGCATCTTCACATGCTCGAGCGGCGCCAGCGTCTGTGCATTCACGAAGTAGTCAGGCAAAGGCGTGTCACCCTTGAGGTCGCGCCACATCTGCACCGCGTAATCGACCACTTCCTCTTCCGTCCGGCTGCCGTCCTTCTGCAAAACCTTGCGGGTATAGGCATATGCAAACACCGGCTCGATCCCCGAACTTACGTTGCCCGCATAAAGACTGATCGTGCCGGTGGGCGCGATCGACGTGAGCAGTGCGTTGCGGATACCGTGCTCGCGGATTGCCTCCCGCACGTCCTCGTCCATCGCGCGCATCGTGCCGGAGGCCAGGTATTCTTCCGCATCAAACAGCGGAAACGCACCCTTTTCCTTGGCAAGCTCAACTGACGCCAGATATGCAGCGCGGGCAATTGCGTGCAGCCAGTCTTCGGTCTGACGCGCCGCTTCGTCGGAACCGTAGCGCAGGCCCAGCATCAGCAATGCATCGGCCAGTCCAGTCACGCCGAGGCCAATACGCCGCTTGTTCTGCGCCTCCAATTGCTGCGCCTCCAGCGGGAATTTCGACACATCCACGACGTTGTCCATCATTCGCACCGAGGTGGCCACCAACGCATTTAGCGCGTCAACATCCAGCGCCGCCGCCGCCTCGAAAGGCTCCGTCACAAGCCGCGCAAGGTTGATCGAGCCAAGCAAGCAAGCACCGTAGGGCGGCAATGGCTGCTCGCCGCAGGGGTTGGTCGCGGCAATCGTTTCGCAATAGCTGAGATTGTTGGCCTCGTTGATCCGGTCGATGAAGATCACTCCGGGCTCCGCAAAATCATAGGTCGCTTTCATGATCGCGTTCCACAGATCAAGCGCCTTCACGGTCTTATACACCTTGCCGTCGAATTTGAGATCCCAGCTGCCATCCGATTTTACCGCCTCCATGAACGGATCGGTAATTAGAACGCTCATGTTGAACATCCGCAGGCGGGCGGCATCGGATTTCGCAGTGATGAAGGCCTCCACGTCGGGGTGATCGCAGCGCATTGTCGCCATCATCGCACCGCGCCGCGAGCCCGCCGACATGATCGTGCGGCACATCGCATCCCAGACGTCCATGAACGACAGGGGCCCCGAGGCATCCGCCGATACTCCCAGAACATCCGCGCCCTTGGGCCGGATGGTCGAGAAATCATAGCCAATCCCGCCGCCCTGCTGCATCGTGAGGGCGGCCTCCTTGAGCATATCGAATATCCCGGCCATGCTGTCGGGCACCGTGCCCATCACGAAGCAATTGAACAGCGTCACGCGCCTTGCGGTGCCAGCACCTGCGGTGATCCGGCCTGCGGGGAGATATTTGAAATCCTCAAGCGCATCGAAAAACGTCTCTTCCCAGCTTTCCTTGTCATCCTCCACCTGCGCCAGATCGCGCGCAATGCGGCGCCACGTATCTTCCACGGTCACATCATGGGGCGTGCCATCTGCTGCCTTGAAACGGTATTTCATATCCCAGATCTGTTCGGCGATAGGGGCAGCAAAGCGGGTCATGGCGATTCCTCGATTTAGGTGTAAGCGGAGGTGATACATACCCCACATCACACGGATTGCCACAGATCTTTGCGGCAATCACGCCCGAAAATGTCGCGGCAAACTAGCACAGTTTGCATGTCCGGCCAAACGATATACCTTATCTTGTGGCATGGATTGGCTCAGAGGTGAGTCTGTGGATAATTTGGTGGGTAAGCCTGTGAGTAACGCATACATCAATCTGATGAAGCTTTCGGTCGGCACGGAAAACGTGGACCAGCTCATCGCATGGCAAAAACACCGCGCGGCCCTCTCGCCCGGCGGCCAATACTATCATCAAACCCGCATGTGGCCCAAGCGCGAGGCCGAGGTGATCAACGGCGGCTCCATATACTGGGTCATCAAAGGCGAGATTTCGGCCCGCCAGCGGATTATCCGGCTCGATGAGAAAATTGGCGAGGACGGCATTCGCCGGTGCGGCATCGTGCTTGATCATGAGGTGATCCCCACCGTCACGGCCCTGCGCCGCCCGTTTCAGGGCTGGCGCTATCTGACCGCAGCAGATGCCCCCTCCGATCTGGGGTCCGCGCGCGCACACGAGGATGCCCTCCCTGTCGAGCTCAACCGCGCACTTGCCGAAATCGGCGTGCTATAACCTCGCAAGCAGATCAGTCAGGCTTTTCCGTTTTTGGGGGTCCAGCACGGCAACCCGCGATTTCCAAAGCGTCGCCTGCGAGCGCAGGATCAAGCCATCGCTCAATATCTTCAGATGGTTGGCGCGCAGGGTTTCGCCCGTGGAGGTGATGTCGGCTATGGCCTCCGCCGTCTCGTTTGCCACGGTCCCTTCGGTCGCTCCCTGACTGTCGACCAGCGCGTATTCCGCCACGCCCGCAGCGCGCAAAAATTCCCGCACAAGCCGGTGGTATTTCGTCGCAATCCGCATCCGGCGGCCGTGATGCACGCGAAACGCCGCTGCTGCCGCATCCAGATCATGCAGCGTGTCTACATCCGTCCAGCCCTGCGGCACCGCAATGATCAGGTCCGCATGGCCAAATCCCAGCTCGGCCACCTGCAGCACCGATTGATCCCAAAGGGCGAGTTTTTCATGCACCAGATCGGTGCCGGTCACGCCGAGGTGAATCCGCCCGGCCGCAAGCTCTCGCGGGATCTCCCCCGCAGACAGCAGCACCAGCGAGACCCCATCGATCCCCTCGACCACACCTGCATATTCGCGCTCCGAACCGCTGCGCGCCAGCGAAATGCCCCGCGCACCAAACCATTCAAACGTCTTATCCATCAGCCGCCCTTTGGACGGCACTCCAAGCTTGATCGTCATGGCACGGCCCCCAGTTGCAGCATCACGCCAGGACGCATGACGCCGCCCACGGCTGGAATCTCGCGCCCGTCCCCCAGCTTGGCCCCCAGCCGCCGTGTGAGCGCGTCATAGCGCCCGCCCGTGGCCAGCGGCGGCAGATCCGCACGCTCGCTCGCGCGAAAGCCGAAAACGAATCCATCATAGTATTCCATCGAACTGCGTCCGTAGCTCGCCTCGAAGACCAGCGCGTTCACGTCCACCCCGCGCGCCTCCAGCGCGGCCTGCCGCGCCGCCACCCGTGCCACCGCAGGCACGATCGCGGGCAAATCGACCGACAGATCGTGGAGCCGGGCCAGTGCATGGGGCATCGGCGCAGAAATATCCAGCAAGGCCTCGATCAGATCCACATCGCGCGGCGCGATCGGCGCCACCTGCGCATCAGCCTTCAGCGCCTCGATCCGCGCCTCAATCTCATGCTGGCGCCGTGCACCCACCAAGGGTGCCACGCTCCGCACCTCCCCTGCCAGCAGCGCGCGGCGGGCCGCCGTGACAGGTGCGCGCCCCGCAAACTGGTCGAGCAGCGCGCGAAACCGCCGCGGCCGCCAGATATGCCGCATCAGAGCGTTCTTGCGCAAATCGGAGGTCTCCAATCCGCCCACGACCGCCATTAGTACGCCGATATCACCCGTCGTCGCGCGCACCGGCAATCCGGCCAGCGCCTTCGCGATCAGCGCAAACACCTCCGCATCGCTCGCCGCCGGATCCTCCCGCTCGAAGATCTCATAGCCCACCTGCACGTATTCATTGGCGCGGTTCGGATCGCGCTCCTGACGGCGAAACACCTCGCCCGCGTAGGTATAGCGCGCAGGATCGGCCCCGTGCGCCATGTGCATCTGCACCACGGGCACGGTATAATCAGGCCGTAGCATCTGCTCGCCGCGTAACGCGTCCGAGGTCACGTAGGCGCGTGCGCGAATGTCCTCGCCGTAGAGATCGAGTAGCGTATCTGCCGGCTGCAGGATCGGGGGTTCGACCGCCACCGCCCCCGCCGCCTCGAACCCTGCCCGCAGGGTCGCGGCGAGCGCATTGGTCTGCGCGCGCGTGGGCGTCACCGGTAGATCTCCATGATCTCGCGCACGCGGGCCACCAGATCCACACGCAGAACTTCGTACTGGCTCGGCCTGTCGCGC
>JAGXHD010000018.1 GCA_024636395.1 Sulfitobacter sp. | reverse complement strand
GCATAGGGCAGCAGGGCGAGGAAGCGGGCGCGCTTGATCGCGCGGGCCAGCTCACGCTGCTTGATGGCCGAAACGGCGGTGATGCGCGATGGCACGATCTTGCCCCGCTCGGAGATGTAGCGCTGCAGCAGACGTGTGTCTTTGTAGTCGATCGCCGGTGCATTGTCGCCCGAGAAGGGGCAAACCTTGCGGCGACGGAAAAATGGTTTTGTAGCCATGGGTTAGGTCCTTTTTCTCAAGCCAAAATCAGCGACGTTCACGGCGCTCTGGGCGCTCGTCACGTTTTTGCATCTGAACGGAGGGCAACTCTTTGTGCTCGTCCATCTTGATGGTCAGAACGCGCATGACATCGTCATGCAGGCGCATCAGGCGTTCCATCTCCTGCACGGCCGTGGCCGGTGCATCGGAGCGCAGGAAGGCGTAGTGGCCCTTGCGGTTCTTGTTGATTTTGTAGGCCATCGTTTTGACGCCCCAATACTCGCTGTCCACGAGTGTCCCGCCGTTGTCGGACAGGACGGTACCAAAATGTTCGATCAGGCCTTCGGCTTGTGTATTGGACAAGTCTTGGCGTGCGATCATTACATGCTCATATAGCGGCATGTGTGCTCCACTTATGTCTGGGCGCATTTCATAGCCGGGGCATTTATCCTTTGCCGCCCCGTCACGAGAGTCTGCGCGGTTAAATCGTGTTGCAAAGGAAGTGCCGATATACACCGTTTCGGGCTCGGCGCAAGGCGTGATGGCAGGGGCGCCGTACTTGCCGGAGCTGCGTGGCCAACAGACCCATATGTTGCCGCGCAACCACCCGTCCTGCGCCCTATTGCAGTCATATTCGGGCGTCAGGGTTTATTGGGCAGATCAAAAGGACACCGCAATGACCGTCTCAGCCGATTACGCCGCTGAAGTAGCAGCCCTCCGGGGCATAACACATGTTTTGAACGGGAGCCGGTTTCTAATCCGCACGGCGCTCAAGCTTGGTGCGGCGAGCCTTGCTCTGGTGGCGTTATTCGTCTGGTTGGCGCCTGGCGCGTCTTGGGAAAGCGATCTGATGTTGTTCAAATTGGCGCTGTCGATCGCTGCAGTCTTTGGGGCTGTCGCGATGTGGCATGGCAGTCGGCCCGTCGGTGCGCCGACTGTCGAAATCGATGTGGCGAATATGGAACTTCTGTTGATCCGAGAGGCGCCGTCCGAACCGCACCGTATCATAGAGCGGTGCGCGTTTGTCGATTTGCACGCTGTCGATGTCTATGGCCACCGTGTCACGTTCTGGGGCAAGGGGGATCGTCTGCTGGCGGAAATCTCGCTGAGCAACCCAACCGCACATAATGCTCTGCTGGGCGCGCTGCGGGGGCTGGGCAAACTGGCCTGAGCGTTGCGGCTTTTGGTTCGACAAGTGGTGGCGAGATACCGCGATGTTCGTCAGCGCGCACAACCTGTTTGATCCTGCGGGATTGAGAAATCCCTGAGGCGGGCCAATTAGTTATTCTACATAAACATGGAGTAACCCGTTATGAAATCATTCGTTCTTGCCGCTTTGATGTCCGCTTCCGCCTCGATGGCGATGGCCGCAGATAAATACGTTCTGGATTCCAGCCACAGCCAAGTCCTTTTTTCCTATAACCACTTAGGCTTTTCCACGACCCACGGAATGTTTTCCGGGTTTGAAGGCGAAATCATGTTCGACGCGGAAAACCCTGCCGCATCAACAGTAAACGTGTCGATGCCAACGAAGTCTATGTTCACCGGCTGGGAAGCCCGCGAACAGCATTTTATGTCGGATGACTTCTTTGGCGCCACCGACGACGACATGATCACGTTCTCGTCCACGGGGATCGAGGTTACCGGCGAAGGTACCGCGCTGATCACCGGTGATCTTACGATGAATGATGTTACAAAATCTGTGGTCCTCAACGCCACGCTCAACCAAATGGGTGAGCATCCGATGGAGAACAAGCCATGGGCTGGCTTCGACGCAACCACAACGCTGCTGCGCTCGGATTTCAACGTGGGCAACTTCGCTCCCTTCATCAGTGACGAAGTGGTCGTAAATATCTCGCTTGAGGCTATGAAAGCTGAGTGATTTTGACGAAAAGAAGTAAAAGGGCTGCCGGAATCACTCCGGCAGCCCTTTTTTTGTGGTATGACTACTCGGCGATTGCCTGTTGATCACCGCGTAGAGCAGTCAGTGCGATTGATACATCGACCCCGAAGCCGAGCGAGCTTTCGTCAGCCATGTTGTTCCCGATGCCGAAATCGAGGCGGTCAAGCGTTAGATTGGCCTGCATGTTTGCGGCACCTCCCTCCACCGAGAGGCGGAACAGCATTTTTAGAGGGACCTCCGTGCCCTTAAGGCTGAGAGTGCCATCCGCAAAGTATCCGTCGATCTCGGTGATCAGATCGGCTTTGAAAACCGCTGTCTCATATTGCTGGGCATCGAAGAAATCGGGACCCATGGCCTGATCCGTCACCGAGCCTAGCTTGAGAGAGGCTATGGCAATGACGACTTCGACGCTGCCGGATGGGCCACTGCTGACCGTGGGATCGAATGTGATGTCGGCGGTCCAGTCGGCAAAGGTGCCCTCGACCTGCGAGCCGAACTGCGTGACTGCGATGTCGATGCTGCCGTCCTGCACCGTCCAGTCGGAGGTGACATCTTCGAGAGCGGCGGCCTGCGCACCGGAGGATTCGGTACCATAGACGCCAAAACCAGTGCCGCCGAGCAGAACAGCAGCCCAGACGGCGATTGCTGCACCCAAGGGACGCAGACTGTGAGCGGCGGCTGGCAAGTCCGGGAGTGCAGCTTTGGTTCCGATCATCCGCCGCAGTGTCGCGTCGCGGTCGATGAAGTGGTGTTTGAGCGCGCCTGCGACGTGCAGCAGGATCGTGACCGTCATCACTTTGCCGAACACCCAATGGAAGCCACCGAAAAGCGCCGCGATGCTTTCGGATTTGGGCACCATGGGCAGGCTCTGGCCCAGTGGCCACCAGATCGGGGCGAAGCCCGTAGTGGCGGCGTGATGAAGCCAGCCCGAGAGAGGTGCCAGGACCAGCGAGCCATAAAGCAGCCAATGGGCGGTCTCGGCGAGAAACGTCTCGGCCCGCCGCTCGGGGTGCAATGTGGAGGGCTTGGGCTGGCCCAAGGCCCAGCCGATGCGGAGCAAAGCCACGAAGAACACCGTTACACCAAGCGTTTTATGCAGCGAAAAGAGCCAGGCCTTGCGGGCGAGCTGTTCAGAGGTGTCGTAGGGCAGATCGGAGGCGATCATGGCGACCGGGATCAATGTCATCACGAGCAATGCGGTGAGCCAGTGGAAACTGCGGGTGATTGCGCCATAGCGGCTTGTCGTGTTGGAAAGGGTCATGGGAGCTCCGGGAAAACTATCGTCGCTATAACTATCCTTTGGCGCAGGCGGGGCAATGGCCGAATCCGCGCAGTGGCTGTGCGCTCTTGTGAGCCGGGATTGGCTTCGCTACACCGAAGTCCACATTATCCGAGAGGGCCTTGAGCATGAGCACAGCATTCGTATTTCCCGGTCAGGGCGCACAAACCATTGGCATGGGCCGCGAACTGGCACAGGCCTATCCGGCGGCTCAGGCCGTGTTTGACGAGGTCGACGAGGCGCTTGGCGAGAAGCTGAGCGCGCTTATCTGGGAGGGCGATATCGCTGAGCTGACGCTAACGGAAAACGCCCAGCCTGCGCTGATGGCGACTTCGATGGCGGCGATGGCAGCGCTTGGAGCGGAAGGGATTGATGTCTCGCGAGCCGCTTTCGTAGCGGGGCATAGCCTTGGTGAATATTCGGCGCTTTGTGCCGCTGGCGTGTTTTCACTGGGCGATACGGCACGTCTTCTTCGCACGCGCGGGCGTGCGATGCAGTCGGCGGTGCCAGTGGGGCAGGGTGCGATGGCTGCGATATTGGGGCTGTCGGCGGAAGATGTAGAGAAGCTGGCGGCCGATGCTGCGGGCGATGATGTATGCCAGCTCGCAAACGAGAATGATCCGACGCAGAATGTGATATCGGGCTCGAAGGCCGCAGTGGTGCGGGCGATCGAGATGGCGAAAGGCGCGGGCGCCAAGCGGGCGCTGCCTTTGCCCGTGTCGGCTCCGTTTCATTGTGCGCTGATGCAGCCGGCGGCGGATGTGATGGCGCAGGCGCTGGCCGAGGTACAGGTACACGATCCGCGCGTACCGCTGGTGTCGAACGTAACGGCAAGCGGCGTTGAGAAGGCCGCGCCGATTGTCGACCTGCTCGTGCAGCAAATCACGGGCCGCGTGCGCTGGCGCAGCTCGGTCGAGTGGATGAGTGCGCAGGGCGTGACCGAGTTTTGGGAAATCGGCGCAGGCAAGGCGCTGTCGGGAATGATCCGCCGGATCAACAAGGATGCCACTTTGCGCAACGTGGGTACGGCGGCGGATGTGAAAGCGATGCTGGAAGGCTGAACGGACCTGCGCATCGCAGAAAGAAATTGGGAGAAAAATATGTTTGATTTGACGGGTAAAAATGCTCTGGTGACGGGCGCATCGGGCGGCATTGGTGCAGATATTGCGCGCGCACTGCATGCTCAGGGGGCCACGGTGGGCTTGTCAGGCACGCGTGTCGAGCCATTGGAGGCGCTGGCGGGCGAATTGGGGCAACGCGCCCATGTACTGCCGTGCAATCTGAGCGATATGGAGGCGGTCAAGGCGCTGCCGAAGCAGGCGGCGGACGTGATGGGATCGGTTGATATTCTGGTCAACAACGCAGGCATCACCCGCGATAACCTTTTCATGCGTATGTCGGATGATGAGTGGCAATCTGTGATGGATGTGAATCTGACGGCGACGTTTCAGCTGTGCAAGGGTGTGATGCGCGGCATGATGAAAGCGCGCTGGGGGCGGATCGTCAACATTTCGAGCATCGTGGGGGCCACGGGCAATCCCGGGCAGGCGAACTATGCCGCGTCCAAAGCGGGCATGATCGCGATGTCCAAGAGCCTTGCTTACGAAGTGGCGAGCCGGGGGATCACCGTCAATGCGGTGGCGCCCGGATTTATCGCAACCGCGATGACCGACAAGCTCACCGAAGATCAGAAATCGGGTATCATGGGGCAGATCCCAGCGGGGCGCATGGGCACGCCCGACGAAATCGCGGCGGCGGTCGTCTATCTGGCCAGTGCCGAGTCCGCCTATGTCACAGGGGCCACCTTGCATGTAAACGGCGGTATGGCGATGTTGTGACGGCAAACTGAAATTGTTTGCCTAACCCCCGCGGTATGCTAAAGGGAGCGCAGAATTACGTAGTCCGGCGCTTGATCTGGTCTGCGCCTTGTGACAGCAAGGACAAATAGCCGCCCCCCTTAAAGGGGCACCTTCTGATCCTCTCGCATCGTCGGGCGGGCAGAAACCCAAAGGGGCCAAAGCGCCCAATGAGTGAGGACTAAAGTATGAGCGACGTCGCAGACCGCGTTAAAAAGATCGTTGTTGAGCACCTTGGTGTCGAAGAAGACAAAGTGGTGGAGAATGCTTCTTTCATCGATGATCTGGGTGCAGACAGCCTCGACACCGTAGAACTGGTGATGGCATTCGAAGAAGAGTTCGGTATCGAGATCCCCGATGACGCCGCCGAAAACATCCAGACCTTTGGCGATGCGGTCAAGTTCATCAAAGAAGCCTCATAAAACAGGCTCTTCTCCGGGCTCGCTCGGCGACAAAATACTCAAACGGCGCCCCGCTTTGCGGATTGGCGCCGTTTTTGATTCCTTGGGCAATTGGTGCTTGTCCGCGCGGCCGTGCTGCGCCAACTGTGAAGGCCGATTACGTCGTCAAACGAAAGATACGTGCCCTATGTCCAGAACGATCCCGACCATCAACACCCCGCGCCTGACCCTGCGGGGGATGCGACGGGAAGATTTCGAGCGATTTGCAGAAATCTGGGCCCAGCCGGAGGTAGTTACGCATATCACTGGAAAGCCTTGGCCTCGGGCGCGCAGTTGGGATGCTTTCTTGCGCAATGCAGGGCATTGGCAGATTGCGGGGTTTGGCCAGTGGGCGGTTCAAATTCACGGGCAGCCCGCGATGGCTGGACAGACCGGGTTCTTCTTTGGCTCCAGAGGTTTGGGAGATGACTTTGATCCTTTTCCAGAGGCTGGATGGGTGCTGGATCCGGTGTTCCAAGGGCAGGGCTTTGGTCTCGATGCGGCAGCGGCGGCTCATGACTGGTTTGACCGCGTAGTGGTCGGACGCACTGTGTGCATGATTACAGCGGCTAATGAAAACTCCCTGCGGATTGCAGATACGCTGGGGTATAAATTACTGCGCGATGCGACGATCGATGCCGAGCCTGTTTTGCTCATGACGCGAAAAGGACCGCCAAGCTGAGCGGATAGATAAGCTGATTTGGACAAGAAGGCGCGGGCACTTCTGCCAGTGTTTGCCCGCAGACTTGATCAATGTTGCGACTGCGATGTATAGCGGGGCAAAGAGCGGGCATATAAAAGGGCAGGGCATATGCGCAGAGTTGTGGTTACGGGTTTGGGATTGGTAACGCCGTTGGCGGACGGGGTCGAAGAGAGCTGGAAGCGTATTCTGGACTGCCAGTCCGGCGCCGGACCTATAACCGGATTTGATGCCAGCCGCTGCATCACGCAGTATGCCTGCGAGGTGCCGTTGGGCGATGGGAGTGACGGCACTTTCAACGCCGACAAATACATGGAGCCGAAGGACCAGCGGAAGGTCGATACGTTCATCATGTTCGGTCTGGCCGCCGCGCAGCAGGCTGTCGAGGATGCTGGATGGATGCCGGAGGATCGCGAGAGCCTCGAGCGCACCGGCGTGCTCATCGGCTCGGGGATCGGCGGGCTCAATTCGATTGCCAACACGGCCGTGATGATGGCGGAAAAGGGCCCCAAGCGGGTGAGCCCGTTTTTCGTACCTGGCGCGTTGATCAATTTGATTTCTGGGCAGGTTTCAATTCGCTACGGCTTCAAGGGGCCAAACCATTCTGTGGTGACGGCCTGTTCGACGGGTGCGCACGCGATTGGGGATGCGAGCCGTCTGATCATGTTCGGCGATGCGGACGTGATGGTGGCAGGCGGTGCGGAAGCGGCGATTTGTGAGATTGGCATTGCCGGGTTCAATGCATGCAAGGCGCTGAGCACGAAGCGCGGCGATAATCCGCAAAAAGCGAGCCGCCCCTACGATGCAGACCGCGACGGGTTTGTGATGGGAGAGGGCGCGGGCATCGTCGTGCTCGAGGAATATGAGCACGCGAAAGCACGCGGTGCCAAAATCTATGCGGAAGTGATCGGTTACGGCCTGTCAGGCGACGCCTACCATATTACTGCTCCTTCGGAAGACGGCGAGGGGGGTGAGCGTTCTATGCGGTCTGCGCTGCGCCATGCGGGTCTGGAGCCTAAGGACATTGACTACATAAACGCACATGGCACGTCGACCATGGCCGATACCATTGAGCTTGGCGCTGTGGAGCGGATGATGGGCGAGCATGCGAGCAAGGTCACAATGTCGTCAACCAAATCCGCCACCGGGCATCTTCTGGGGGCTGCTGGGGCGATTGAGGCGATTTTCTCGATCCTCGCGATCCGCGATCAGGTAGCACCTCCGACGATCAACCTCGATAACCTCGCCGTCGAGACGAAAATTGATCTCGCGGCAAATGCGCCGGTGAAGCGTGAGATCAAGGTTGCATTGAGCAATTCGTTCGGATTTGGCGGGACCAACGCGAGTGTTCTGTTCGGGAAGGTCGATTAAAATGTGGCGACATGTGGCGGCGAATGCGATCACGTTCTTGATGGTGGCGCTGTTCCTGACAGGCGGCCTGATCATGTGGGGAAAGGCGGAATACGATGCTCCGGGACCACTGACGCAGGCGGTTTGTGTGCAAGTGCAAAGCGGCAGCAACATGCGCCGTGTGAGCCGCGACCTGGCGGTGCAGGGGGCGGTCAGTTCCGCCTCGATTTTTCGCATTGGGGCGGATTATGAGGATAAGACAGGCCAGCTAAAGGCGGGGAGTTTTCTCGTCGAGCCGGAAGCGAGCATGCAGCAGATCGTCGACCAGATCACCCGAGGAGGGGCGAGCACCTGCGGCACCGAGATCGTTTACCGCATCGGGGTGAACCAAGTGAGTGTTCAGGTCCGCGAATTGGATCCTGCGACAAACCGTTTTGCGGAGCTTGCGACCTTCACGCAAGGCGAAGAGGAGGCACCCGCCGAATATACGCTTACACGTGACGAGGCGGATGTGCGCTTTCGAGTGGCGGTCGCTGAGGGTGTGACGAGCTGGCAAGTGGTCAACGCGCTTGAGGGCATGGAGATTATGGACGGCACGGTGACCGAGACGCCGCCGGAGGGATCGCTCGCGCCTGATAGCTATGAAGTGCGCAAGGGCGACGATCGGGGAGCATTGCTGGCGCGGATGGAGGCTGCGCAGGAGACGCTGCTGGCTGCTGCTTGGGAAGCGCGGGCGGAGGATCTTCCTATCGACAGCCCAGAGGAATTGCTCATCCTTGCGTCGATCATAGAGAAGGAAACAGGCCTCTCAGAGGAGCGGCGGCAGGTTTCCAGCGTTTTCGTGAACAGGATCAATCAGGGTATGCGGTTGCAAACGGACCCCACCGTGATTTACGGCATCACGAACGGTGAGGGCGTTTTGGGACGGGGACTGCGCCGGAGCGAATTGCGCGCCGAGACCGCCTACAACACCTATGTCATTCCCGGGCTGCCACCGACGCCGATTGCCAATCCGGGACGTGCGAGCCTCATGGCTGCGGCGCAGCCGGACGAGACGCCGTATATCTTTTTTGTCGCCGATGGCACGGGTGGGCACGCTTTCGCGACAACGCTGGACGAGCATAACCGAAACGTGGCGGCCTGGCGGCAGATCGAGGCCGAACAGGGCGCAGCGGCGGCGGGTAACGCCTCTACTGGCGGGACAGACTGACACTTCGGTGTTGCGCGCAGCGTTCGGCGCTGTGAGCGGTCCTTAAGAGACATTCGATACACCGGATCTCATGCTAGGAGATTTGGGGAACGGCCCTGATTTTTACTCGGGGCCGTTTTTTTCATGTCTATCGGTTGGAGGTATCCGAGCGAAAGGACCGACAACAGATGACTATCCAACCGGTGCCACAACTTGACGAGTTGGCGGAAGCGGAAGCCATGTTCGCTTCCGTTCACCGCACGCTTGCCGAGTTAAGAGAAGCATTAGAGAGCCTCAAGCAACAGGCCGCATCCGGAGAGGAAATCGATGCAACTATGACGTCCAAGACATTCATCCAACTCACGGATGCGGTTGGGCGTTGTCAAAAAGCGGGATTGATCTTGAATGACTGCCGAAACAGACAAGCTGGAATTGCGCGTGGGGGTTATGCCCTCGATTTCGACAAAGCGCGGGCTGACATCGGGTGCAAGCTTGATCGGCTCCGCTGTGCAATCGATTCAGGAGGGGTTCCTGAATGAGCTGGATGAGGGAGAGCTTCGTGCTCTCCCTTACTTATTCGATTTCTGGGCCATGCCCCACCAATTGCCGCCTGAGGGCGATTGGCGATCCTGGGTCATCATGGGCGGGCGCGGTGCAGGCAAGACGCGAGCTGGCGCGGAGTGGGTGCGCAGCGTGGTGGAAGGGGCGCGGCCCCTAGATGCCGGGCGCTGCTCTCGCGTGGCGCTGGTGGGCGAGACCATCGAGCAGGTCCGCGAGGTTATGGCCTTTGGCGACAGCGGGATCCTGGCCTGTTCGCCGCCCGACCGCAGGCCCCAGTGGCAGGCGACGCGCAAGCGGTTGCTGTGGCCGAACGGGGCGGTGGCGCAGGTCTTCTCGGCGCATGATCCGGACGGGCTGCGCGGGCCGCAGTTCGATGCGGCTTGGGTCGACGAGTTGGCCAAGTGGAAGAAGGCAGATGATGCCTGGGACATGTTGCAGTTCGGGCTGCGGCTGGGCGCTATGCCGCGACAGGTGGTGACAACAACGCCGCGCAACGTCGAGGTTCTGAAGTCGATCCTGGCCAATCCCTCGACGGTGGTGACCCATGCCGCGACAGAGGCTAACAGCGCCTATCTGGCGGCCTCGTTCCTGCAGGAAGTGCGGTCGCGCTATGCCGGGACGCGGCTGGGGCGGCAGGAGTTGGACGGGTTGCTGCTGGAGGATGCGGAGGGCGCGTTCTGGACCTCGGCGGGTCTGGAGGCGTGCCGGCTGGATGCGGCTCCCGCCTTCGACCGGATCGTCGTGGCAGTGGACCCGCCGGTGACGGGGCATGCGGGCTCGGACGATTGCGGGATCGTTGTGGTGGGCGCGCAGACCCAGGGGTCGCCGCAAAGCTGGCGGGCGGTGGTTCTGGAGGATGCCAGTGTGTCGGCAGCCTCGCCCACGGTCTGGGCCGAAGCGGCGGTAGATGCGCTGCACCGGCATGGCGCGGACCGGTTGGTGGCCGAGGTCAATCAGGGCGGTGATCTGGTCGAGGCGGTGGTGCGAACGGTCGATCCGCTGGTGTCCTACCACAAGGTTCATGCGACGCGCGGCAAGGCGGCGCGGGCCGAGCCGGTGGCCGCCCTTTATGAGCAGGGCCGGGTCCGGCATCTGCGGGGGCTGGGCGATCTGGAGGACCAGATGTGCCGGATGACCGCCACCGGGTTCGAGGGGCGGGGCAGTCCCGACCGCGTGGATGCGCTGGTCTGGGCGCTGCACGATCTGATCCTGGAGCCGGCGGCCAAGTGGCGGCGGCCGCAGATTCGCACGCTGCGGTAGCGCGCGGCGCGCCCGGTGATGGGTGCAGGATTTGCGTATTTTTGAAGAGAAGAAATTGGGGGGCGGGGCCGGTTTGCGGCCTCCGGTCCCTTGGGATGGGCCGGGGGCATATGGCCCTGCGGCGCAGCAATCGAGGAGCGATCGGCGATGGTGTTCGACTTTCTGAAAGCGCGCAAGGCCGCGGTGCCCGAGGTGAAGGCCTCGGCCACGGGGCGGGTTGCGGCGCTTGGCACATCCGGGCGGGTGGCCTGGAGCCCGCGTGACACGGTGTCCCTGACGCGGGCGGGATT
>JAGXHD010000017.1 GCA_024636395.1 Sulfitobacter sp. | reverse complement strand
CGGATATACTCGCCGCGGATGTAGATATAACAGGCGTGCGCCTGCATCGCGAAGCTCGCGATCAGGCACCCCTCGACCAGCGTGTGCGGATCGTGGCGCATGATCTCGCGGTCCTTGCAGGTGCCAGGCTCGCTCTCGTCCGCGTTCACGACCAAATAGCTGGGTCGTCCATCGCTTTCCTTTGGCATGAATGACCATTTTAGGCCTGTGGGAAACCCAGCCCCTCCGCGCCCGCGCAGGCCGGAGGCTTTCATTTCGTCGATGATCCAATCGCGGCCTTTCTTGATGATCGCCGCCGTGCCATCCCAATGGCCACGCGCCTGCGCCCCTTTCAGGATGCGGTCATGCATGCCGTAGATGTTGGTGAAAATCCGGTCTTTGTCCTGCAACATGGTACTCATCCGTCTTTCTCAGATTGGCGTAACCGCCACATTCTGAATGCTTGTATAAAAACCCAAAGGAACACAGCAGCGATGCCAAGCTCCAGCAAGCCCATAATCTGGTTGGGCCACCCGAAGTAGGCCCCTCCCGCTTCGATGCCAAAAAAACTAAAGGCTCCAGCTACGCTTATCAAAGCAAGGCGCCGCCCGTCCCGTGACAGTTTGTCGTCATGTTGCGTCACGCGCGGCGCCTCTCCTTAGCTTTTTTTCTTGGCTTTGGAAAATTCCGTCTCGCCACCCTTGGCCAGAACCTTCGCTTGGCTCATCCAGTCGTCTCGCTCTATCCGGCCCTTGAACCGGAGCCGCTCGTCGACCCACGCGATGTCTTTCTTCTTGAACGCCGCTACCTGATCGAAATGGTACACGCCGAGGTCGTTCAAAGTCTCTTCGAGCTTGGGCCCGACACCGCTGATCAGTTTAAGGTCGTCCTTGCCCTCGGGGCGTGCCGCCTCCAGAAGGACCGCAGGTTTTGCATCTGCGGCCGCGGCTTTCGGCTTTGCCTTGGCCGCCGCTTTTGGCACGGCTTTGCTCATCACGGCAGAAGAACTGCCACTTACGGCGGCGGTTGTGCCTGTCGGCGCGCTCGTATCGGACGCTCCGTCAGGCACGGTCCCGGCTTCTGGGCCGCCTACAGTAACGGTCCGGTTCGTGGCCGAAGGTGCGACCCCGTCCACGACACCGGCGCTGCCGGAGGTCGTTCCCGCTGTGCCCGCACCGATTCCAGCTGTGCCGGCCGGCAAGCCCGCGCCTGCAGCGCCAACAGCCGATCCAGCCATCGCACTCGGAGTAACGACGGCGGCACGGGCTGCTGCGTTCTGCGCCCTCTGCTCGGCGGCTTTAGCGGCATAGCGAACCGCAGGCTTTTCATCCGAGGCCAGATCTGCCGCGGCCTTCTGCCCGCCGCAGACCGTGAGGCTCAGCAACAGACCAAGCACCGTGCCGATCAGCCCACCCGTGAAGATCGCCTGCAATGCGCTGAACTGCGCAAACCAAAACAGCATGACCATTGCAACGAGACCGGCAAAGGCTGCGATGCCCCAGCAGGTGATCATGCATTCCGTATTATTTTCCTGTGACGCCATAGTCTAAATCTATCCCCCAGATGGATGGTTTGGGCCGCTATTGTTAGCGGCGATCCTTGGCAGCCTTTGCGGAAAATTCAGTTTCTTCACCCCGCGCAAGCTTTTCTGCCTGATCGACCCAGCTGTCGCGCGATGCGCGGCCCTTGAACCCCTCAAGGTTTTGGTCAACCCAAGCCAGCTCATCTTGCCCCCATTTTGCGATTTGGTCAAAATGGAAAAAACCCATCGAATTCAGCAGATCTTCGAGCTTGGGTCCGACACCCTTGATCAGCTTGAGATCATCCGCCCCCGCTTTGCGCGGTGCGCTCATCGTCCGGG
Source organism: Sulfitobacter sp. (assembly GCA_024636395.1). Taxonomy (GTDB): domain Bacteria; phylum Pseudomonadota; class Alphaproteobacteria; order Rhodobacterales; family Rhodobacteraceae; genus JAGXHD01. The sequence continues at coordinate 5,326 of JAGXHD010000017.1, read as the reverse complement.
GCTTTTTGCCCGCCGCCGGAGGTGCCTCACACGATTGCGCCTTGGCGCGTGTTTTGGGCTCTGGTGCCACACTGCCGCGTGCAGGCTTTGCCTTCGCCTGCGCCTCGGGCACTTCCCCTTCGACCTCAGACACCTGATCTGACGCATCGCCGCGTGCCCGGTTTGCCGCCGTTTCCGCCTTTGTCCGTCCGGCCTGTGCGCCATCAGGTCCGCTGGGCGGCATCATATCGTCGCGTTTAGCCTTGGCAGGCTTCTTGCCCGTGTTCGCCGCTTTGCCCTGCCAAGGCGTAAGCAAGGGTACCTCGGTTCCGTCGATCCGCTTGACCGTGTCACCGATATCCGTGGCGAGCTGGGCGCTGGCGTTATATCGGGTCCGGCCGCTCTCGTGTTCGGTGAGCGACGTAAGGCCGCCCAGCGGCTCGGAGGCGTAGCGCCCGTTTTGCGGGCCAGGCGTTGGCACCTTGCCGGCGGCGAGTTCTTCGAGCAATTCGGTAAAGCGGTCGGCGGTCAGATCTTCGTAGTAATCCTTCCCGATCTGCGCCATCGGCGCATTCGAGCACGCCCCCAGACATTCGACTTCTTCCCAAGAGAACTTTCCATCTTCGGAGAGCTGATGCGGATTCTTTGCGATTTTGTCTTTGCAGATCCCGATCAGGTCCTCCGCCCCGCAAATCATGCACGACGTCGTTCCGCAAACTTGAATATGTGCAATGGAGCCAACAGGTTGCAGCTGAAACATAAAGTAGAATGTGGCGACCTCAAGCCCCCGAATATACGCCAGCCCGAGCATCTCGCTCACATGCTCAATCGCGGGCCGGGTCAACCAGCCCTCCTGCTCCTGCGCGCGCCACAACAGCGGGATGATCGCACTTGCCTGACGGCCTTCGGGGTATTTCGTCATCTGCGCTTCAGCCCACGCCTGATTGGCGGGAGTGAAGGCGAAAGTGTCGGGTTGATCGTTGTGCAGTCTACGCAGCATCTTTTATTCCTCGTGGTCTCAGCAACCGGCAACGCCCTTCAGACGAAACGTCTGCGGGCCCTTGCTCGTCCGTTCCATTTCCTTCGCAACCAACAGCTGCGACAGATCCCAATTTGCATCTTCGGGATTGCCGCCATGCTTTACGTGCAGATCCCACCAAGTGCGTATTTCGACTTCGCAGCCCTGCGCTGCCACATCCTTGACCGCACCGTGCACGGGCGATTTCCGCGCTTGCCGGTCCAGATAGCCCGCGCTGGCAGCACTTGCCAACAACGCGAAGGCCACCGCAGCGGTGAGCAGCTTCATCTGTCGACCTCACCAAAAACGATATCCATCGTGCCGATGATCGCGGCGACATCGGCGAGCTGGTGTCCCTTGGCCATATAGTCCATCGCCTGCAGGTGCAAATAACCCGGCGCGCGCAGCTTTGCGCGGTAGGGTTTATTGGTTCCGTCGGCTACCAGATATACGCCGAATTCGCCCTTCGGCGCTTCGACGCAGGCATACACCTCGCCCGCGGGCACGTGGAAGCCTTCGGTGTAGAGCTTGAAGTGGTGGATCAGGCTCTCCATCGAGGTTTTCATGTCCGTGCGGTTGGGCGGCGTGATCTTGCCACGGGCCAGTACATCGCCCTTCCCTTCAGGCGCGCGCAGCTTCTCGATGGCCTGCAGCATGATGCTGGCCGACTGGCGCATCTCCTCCATCCGCACCAGGTAACGGTCATAGCAGTCGCCGTTTACCCCGGTGGGGATCTGGAAGTCGAACTCGTCATAGCACTCGTAGGGCTGAGCGCGACGCAGATCCCACGCGAGGCCGGAGCCGCGTACCATCACACCGGAGAAGCCCCAGTCCTGAATATCCTGCTCCGTCACCACGCCGATATCGACGTTGCGCTGCTTGAAAATCCGGTTTTCCGTCAACAGCATGTCGATGTCGACCATGAAACCGCTCAGGAATTTATGCGTCCATTTTTCGATATCATCGAGTAAGGCATCAGGCAGGTCCTGATGCACGCCGCCGGGGCGGAAATACGCTGCGTGCAGGCGCGCACCGCAAGCCCGCTCGTAGAAGATCATCAAGTCTTCGCGTTCCTCAAAGCCCCAAAGCGGCGGGGTGAGCGCGCCCACATCCATGGCCTGGGTCGTCACGTTGAGCAAGTGGCTCAGAATGCGGCCAATCTCGGAATAGAGCACCCGGATCAGTGACGCACGGCGCGGCACTTCAACGCCGGTGAAGCGTTCGATCGCCAAGCACCACGCATGCTCCTGATTCATCGGCGCCACATAATCCAGCCGGTCGAAATAGGGCAGATTTTGCAGATAGGTCCGGCTTTCCATCAGCTTTTCGGTGCCACGATGCAGTAGACCGATGTGCGGATCACACCGCTCCACAATCTCTCCGTCCAGTTCCAGAACAAGGCGCAATACGCCGTGGGCCGCTGGATGCTGCGGGCCGAAGTTGATGTTGAAGTTGCGGATTTTCTGCTCGCCCGTCAGGGCGTCGTCGAAACCTTTTGTACCGTCCATTAGATCTGCTCCGATCTTTGGGAATTGTCGCAATGTGCGACATCAAGCGTTTTTTTAAACGAAGTGATCGCAGCCAATGCCAGCATCAGCGTGGCAATCAACTCAACATACATGCCTCTTAGCAGCTCCATCACTTCGCCGCCTCCTTCGTCTTCTCATCACCCGGAAGGATATACTCGGCCCCTTCCCACGGTGACATGAAATCGAACTGGCGATATTCCTGCACAAGGCTCACAGGCTCATACACAACCCGCTTTTCCGCCTCGTCGTAGCGCACTTCAGTGTAGCCCGTGGTTGGGAAATCCTTGCGCAGCGGATGACCACGAAAGCCGTAATCTGTCAGCAACCGCCGCAAATCGGGGTGACCCGAGAACAGGATGCCAAACATGTCGAACACTTCACGCTCGAACCAGTTTGCGCTGGGATGCACGCCGACAAGCGACGGCACCATATCCTCCTCCCGTACCGCCACGCGCAGACGGATGCGGTGGTTCTGGTACATGGACAGGAAATGATACACCACGTCGAACCGCTTGGCCCGACCCGTGTAGTCAACCGCCGTAATATCCACGAGCGAAGTAAAGCGACACGTCGCGTCGCCCTTCAAAAACTCCGTCAGCCCAGCGATATTGGCCAGCGTCACGTCAAGATTCAGCTCGCCGTGGGCGATCTCCCAACCCAGAACGCAATCCGGGCGTTTAGCCTCAATGTAGCCGCCCAGTTCTGTCAGTGCATCGCTCATGATGTGTCCTAACTTTCGTTATCGTCTTTCCGCGAACGCGGAGCAAAATCCGACCAGGGAACTTCATGTTCCTCGGCCTTCCTGAGCATGGCAATTGGGAACCATTGGTTCGTTTTATTCAGCTCGTACGGCTTGAACCAAGTCGCCGAGACCGTATCAGGGCTCATGATTGATTCAACGCACATCACGGGGCCGTCGCTTTTCATCCGAACAAGATCGCCAACCTTGTAGCTCACCTTATAATCGTCCCGGTCCGGCGCATCTTGCGTTGCAGCTGCATGATGCCATAGAGCAGCGCCTCTGCCGTCGGCGGACAACCGGGCACGTAGATATCCACGGGCACAATCCGGTCACAGCCTCGCACAACAGAATAGCTATAGTGATAGTAACCGCCGCCATTCGCGCACGACCCCATGGAGATCACGTAGCGTGGCTCCGGCATCTGGTCATAGACCTTGCGCAGCGCGGGCGCCATTTTGTTGGTCAACGTGCCCGCCACGATCATCAGATCTGACTGTCGAGGGCTGGCGCGCGGGGCGGTGCCGAACCGCTCCAGATCATAGCGCGGCATGGAGGTGTGCATCATCTCCACGGCACAGCAGGCAAGGCCGAAGGTCATCCAGTGCAGCGAGCCGGTACGCGCCCAGTTGATCAGATCCTCGGTCGAAGTGAGCAAAAACCCCTTGTCCGCAAGACTTGCGTTGAGGTTCTGCGTCGCCACATCACGGTCCATGCCTGCGACGGCGGGGGAGTTGGTTGAGGTTACTGCCATTCGAGTGCCCCTTTCTTCCATTCATATGCGAAGCCTGCTGTCAGCACGCCGAGGAACAACATCATAGACCAGAACGCCGTCATTGAAATGTCACCAAACGCCACAGCCCACGGGAACAGAAACGCGATCTCGAGATCGAAGATGATGAACAGGATCGAGACAAGGTAGAATCGGACATCGAACTTCATCCGCGCGTCATCGAAGGCGTTGAACCCGCATTCATAGGCCGAAACCTTTTCGGGGTCCGGGTTGCGCACGGCGATCACGGCTGCAGCCAGCAACAAAGCTAACCCTAGGCCAATGGCAACAAACAGAAAAATCAGGATCGGCAGGTATTCGCGAAGCATATCGTCCAAGGGTGACTCCTCTCGAGGATGGCGCGGAAGGCCGCGCTGCTTTTGCTTTGGGTCGGGTTTAGCTGTCCATGAAGGTGGGGTCAACGGGAGGCGGACCGGAAAGGTGGTGCAGCCATACGCTCCGCGAAGGTCTGCACCCTATCCGCAAGCGCCGCATTATGTGTGAGCGCGGCGGGTGCTGCACCGGCTCATATCAGGCGGCTCCGCCTGATATGATGGATCAAACCATCCATGCAGCCTTCCGCTTCTCAAAAAACGCGCCGATGCCCTCTGCTGCCTCCGCCGTCTCCCACCGCTCTGCCAGGGCGGCGATCGACATCGCGACTGCTTCTTCTGTCGCAGCCCCGCCCAGATCCTGCGCCAGCTTCTTGGCCGCAGCCACAGCCCCCGGAGCGCAGGCCAGATACGGCACGACCTCCCGCTCCACCGCCGCGTCCAGCTCCGCTTCGGGCACAGCGCGCGCCAGAAGCCCCAATTCTACGGCCTCCTCCGCGCCAAACACCCGCCCCGACATGAACACCCTCCGCGCGCGCCCCTCGCCCATGCGCGCAATCACGTAGGGCCCTATGGTAGCGGGGATAATCCCCAGCTTCGTCTCCGTCAGCGCCATTTTCAGGCTGTCGACACCAATCGCCACATCGCACACCGCCGCCATGCCCACGCCGCCGCCAAAAGCATTGCCGTGCAACCGCCCGATCAGGGGTTTGGGCAGTCGGTTGAGCGCGCCCAGCATCGTGGCGAGCTTGCCCGCCTCCTGCGCCCGCGTGGCCGCGTCCATGCGCATCTGCTCCTGCATCCAGCCCAGATCGCCACCCGCGCAAAAGGTTTTGCCCGCAGCAGCCAGCACAACGACACGCACCGTCTCGTCCGCACCCAGATCCGCCGCCGCCTGCGTCAATTCCGCCAGCATCAGGGCCGACATGGCATTGTGCTTCTCGGCCCGTGCAAGGG
>JAGXHD010000250.1 GCA_024636395.1 Sulfitobacter sp. | reverse complement strand
TCGTCGGCAGCGTCAGATGTGTATAAGAGACAGCCTCCCCGGTGATGAAGCGCACCGTGGCGGATTGGCCAACGGCGATGCGGGTCAGCGATTGCTGTGGCACCTGAATGGCGACGGTCAGGGGCGTGATATCCACCAGACGCCCCACATCTGCGCCGGCGGAAATAAACTCACCCTCATCCAGATCGAGCGTTTCGATCCGCCCTGCGAAAGGTGCTGTAATGGTCAGAGCCTTGGCGGCCTGTGCGGTCTGGGTTACTTCTGCCTGTGCAGAGGCGAGGGCGGCGCGGGCCTGTGCTACGCGATCGGCCGTGGCGATGCCGCGCTCTAGCAATTGCTGGGCATTGTCGAATTCGCGTTGCGCGCGGGCAAGCTCTTCTGCTGCGCGGTTGGCGTCGGCCTGATTGTTCGTCGGATCGAACCGGGCGATGACGGCGCCGGCGGCCACATCTTCACCCTTTGAAACCAGGACTTTGGCGATATCGCCGGACAGTTCCGCGCGCAGCATCGTATCGCGGTCGGGCAGGGCCTGGCCCTCGGCCTGATAGAATTGCGTGACCGTCTGGGCCGCAGATGTGGTTATGGCCACAGCGACAGGCTCCGGCGCTTCGCGGGTTGCGATGGTTTCGGGCTCCTGCGCCGGAAAGATAAAGCCGCTGCCCATCCAGCCGATAATCGCGAGCACGATAAAGCCTGCAATCCAGGCGGAGCGCGAGGCGCCCTTGTCGGAGGTGAAGGTCAGCTTTTCGGGTGACGCCGGTGTTGCTTTCGCGCTCGCCATTTTGCCGGTTGGTGTTTCGTTCACTGGTTTGATCCTTTGGCAGCTTGATTATCTGCGTGGGGTTTGTCTTGCGCGGCAGTGTCGAGCTCATCCAGAGCTACCGCCACTGCTGAATCCATGGAAGCATAGAAATCCGAATAAGCCATCAGACGCTCGGTAGCATCTGCGCCCTCCGGCAGATCCCTGATCGTACGGGCAATCTCGTCGCGGGTCGCCTGGGTGCGTTTCTGGATGCCTTGCAGCATGGTTGCGTAGGGGTTCGGGGCGAGTTGGAAATAGTCCTGGCGCTCGCCCGGTTTGCTCATCCGCTTAACCAGGCCGCGCTCTTCTAGAAGGCGGATGCTGCTGCTGATGCTGGCACGGCTGACCTGTAGGCGCGTCGCAAGCTCCCCGAAAGAGACCATATCGCCATCGAAAATCAACAGCCCGAAAAGCCTGCCCGCGATGCGCGGGAGCCCCTCAGCCTGAGAAATCAGGCCGGTCTTTTCGATGAAATCGCTTCGCACGGCCTCGAATGGCGGGGTATCTGGCATATCGTTTCCTTCATCACTGTGGGAACCATATAGGTGACTTTGCCGACCATTCAATTTTGTTCAGTTAAAACTGAACAAAATGTTAGGGTGTTTTAGGGGGCGCCCGAGGGATCATTGCGGCCCTGCATCAAGAGGGGCCTTTGCAAAAGTGCACATCCCGCACCTACCAACAAGACTGCGGCTGCGGTCAACAGGCTGATCCCGATATTGCCGGTCAGATCACCGAGCAAACCTGCGCCATAGGGCCCGAGGGTCTGGGCGATGGCGAAAACGACCGTAAAGAGGCTTACTGCGTATCCCCAGCTTTCGGGGGCGAGGTTTTGGCGGGTAAAATTGGTAACGGCTCCGGGCGCCATAAACACGGCGAGCCCGAAGATTGCCGCCGAGAGCAGCAGAATGTGCCCGCCGGGTACCAGAACGGGCAGGGCGGTGCCGACCGCAATGCAGGCGAGGATCAGCGCCAGTGGCAGGCCGGAAGCATCGCGCGCAAGAATGGGCCGCCAGAGGAAAGGCGAGATGCAGATGCACCCGCCCAGCAGCACCCAGACCAAAGCGATGAAGGGTGCGCTCGCGTCCTGTCCCGCCATCCACGCGGAGAGAAATGTCAGGTAGACGATATAGCCGAGGCCGAACCCCGCGTAGCCCGCAAAGACGGGCAGCATCCTGCGCAGCGGTAGCCGAGCGGTTTCCATTTGTGCCAGCGCAGGGCTGTGCAATCGTGCCGCCGCCCACAGGCTCAGCGGCAGGAGCGACAGGCTCATCAGCCCGATCAAGATCCATCCCATCGTCCAGAAGGATGGGCCGTAGGCATCGAGCAGAAGCGGCAGTGTGGCGCCCGCGAGCACGATGCCCAAACCGCCCCCCGTGCCGAACAGGATCGCAATGGCGAGGGCGCTGCGGCGGGGGTCCTGGGGAAAGAGACCTGCCGCCAAAGCCCCGGCCGTAGAGAAGGACATGGCCCCGAAAATCCCCGCCAGAACCCGCCACAGCGTCTGCCACCAAAGCGCCGCGTTCAGGCCCGTTGCCAACAGTGCGATTGTCGTGGCGATCATCCCGAAGGCAAAGAGCCGCGTGGGCGACAGCCGCCGGATTACCGCCATCGTAAGGACCGCACCCACGATGTACCCCAGTGCGTTTGCCGTGTTGAGCCAACCTGCCTGCGCGTAGTTCCAGCCCAGTTCGGACTGCATCGCGGGCAAAAGCAGACCATAGGCGAAACGCGCGAAGCCGTTTGTCACGGTGACCCCTGCGGCGAGGCCTGCGAGAACGAGCCACGGTCGAGGGACCGTTGGGAGGCGTGGCGCTGACACTGTCTATATCCCCGCTCTGATCATCGTCGCGCGGCGCAACGCCATGGTCGCCTCAATCGCCGCGATGACGGCGACGAAGCTCAGCAAAGGCGTGGTGCCGATCTCCACGATGAGCCAGCCCGCGATCAGCGGAAAGCCGAAGATCCCGATAAAGTAGGTCAGCGCGAACAGTTGCAGGGTTTGTGGGCCGAGATCTTCCAGCGCGTCCATCGCCGTTACGGCGACCAGGATCGGATAGGAGACCCCGTAGCCCAGCCCAAACAGGACCGCGACGGTAATGTAGAGTATGAAACTTCCGTCCGAAAAAATGAACAGAGCGACACTGACGCACATCAGGTATTGCAGGATTGCGATCGTGAAATAGGGATTGCTGCCGCCTTTGTACCGCACCAAAACCAGCCGGAAGATGATAACGGTGACTGTGTAGACCAGAAAAAACGTGGCATAATCCAGCCCGCGATTATCGGCAAAGACGGTCTGGAAATTGTTCATGCCCGCAAAAACACTCGCTCCGATGCAGACCATGACGACGGGAACGAGGGCGCGGGATCTGATCACCGCACCGATGGTGGCAAGGGTGATGCGCGAGGACGCTTCGGGCGCGCGATTGAGGGTATGATTGCGCACCGGATGGTGCAGGCCGAAGAAAAGGCCCGCGCTGACGAGGCAGAGCAGCGCCGTGAGGGTAAAGGCATCATTTACGGGTAGGCCGGACGCCTCCATCGCCGAGGCCAGTACCGGCGATAGGCCGAACCCCGCCATGACGAATACTGACAGCAGCGCAAAAGATTGAACCCGCTCGTCAGGCTTGACCAGCCGGGTCAAAACGATGGGGCCCAGCGAATAGGTCAAGCCCCAGCCAAAGCCGAGTAGAACGCTTGCGCAGATCAGACCCGGCCCCACGGATGTGACCGCAGCGAAAAGGAAGAGCGCGCAGGCAATTGCCAGGCAGGCCACCCCCAGGGTGCGCAGGCGACCGAATATATCGGACAGATGGCCCGAAAAATAGACGGTAAAGAGGGTGGTGACCGCGGTGATCGCGAGCATAAGCCCGACCGTTTTCTCGCTCGCGCCGAAGGCCTCGAACAGACGTGGAAGCATGAACGTCAGACCGTAGGCGCCCGCCTGCAGAAAGATCGCCAGAAAATACAAGATAAACGTGAGAGAGCGGGACATCGCGTAGATCAGCCTTGATAGATGAGACAACACTCTGCCGAGTTTGCGGATATGGCAACATCAATAGGAGAGTTCCGCCCGCACGCCGCACCAATGCGGCGCCATAGGATCATGCCACCCCGATTGACCCTCCAGCGCCGGAGGCATAGACGGGAGGTGTACGATGAAAGACACCCCATGAATATCAGCAGGATAACCGATCAGGCGTTGGGGCTTTTACTGCTGGCCACTACAGTACTCGTCATCTGCAATGAATGGGGCGTCGCGGATTTCGCCACGCCGTTCAAGCCGCTGCTGGTCGTGGTTCTGATCGCCATTCTCGCCTTCAAGGTCCGGGCATCGCGTCAGGCGTTCATCGCCGTCGCGGTGGTTTTGAGCGCCGCGCTTGCGCTAACCCAAGACGACTGGTTCGCGATCGTGATCACAGGGCTGAACACCGCCGCTTTCATCGGCGCGTTCTTTACCGCCTTGTCGACATTGCGGACGGTTGCCCAGACCTCCCCCGCGATTCAGCGGGCGGGGACATTTCTGGCGGGCCAACCGCCGGGGCGCCGCTATGCGGCGCTCACGGTGGGCGGGCAGGCGTTCTCGCTGTTGCTCAGCTATGGCTCGTTGCAATTGCTGGGCGGGTTGGCGCTGGCTAATGCCAATGCCGAGCCAGATGCCGAGATCAGGCGCCACCGGACGCGGCGCATGTTGCTCGCGATTCAGCGCGCCTTCGTCTCGACGCTTGCGTGGTCGCCGCTGTCTTTCGCCGTTGCCATCTCCACCACCGTCATCCCCCAGACAAGCTGGGCACAGATCGTGCTGCCGGGGCTGGTGACGTCGGCCATCTTTGCCGGCATCGGCTGGACGCTGGACCGGGTGATCAAGCCGAAGCTGACAAAAGCGCCCGTGCGCATCGCGGTGCAGGGGACCTGGGCCACGATGCTGCCGCTCGCGGGTCTGCTTGCAGTGCTCGTGATCGGGGTCAGCGTCCTTTATGAGATTTCGGGTGTCCGGATTATTGGAATCGTGGCTGCCATAGTGCCCATGATCGCCGTTGTCTGGCTGCTGATCCAGTACCGTGAGGAGCGGCCTGTCTTCCATGCCGTGGCGCGCATCGGGAGCTATGCACGCGACGAACTTCCGGGCTACCGTGGCGAACTCGTTTTGCTGATGATGGCAGGCTACATCGGTACGGTCGGTTCCCGGCTTCTGGTGCCTCTGCTGGCGAGTGCGGGGCTCGATATTTCTGCAGTACCGCCGTGGATCATCCTCGCGTCCTTCGTTTGGATCATACCGCTGGCGGGCCAGATCGGCATGAACCCCATCCTCGCCGTGACGCTGCTTGCGCCGCTGATTCCCGATGCGACCAGCCTTGGTGTGACGCCAGCGGCGCTCGTCGTGGCGCTGACGTGCGGATGGTCTCTGAGTGGAATCACCTCGCCCTTCACGGCCACGACCCTGATCATCGGATCTTTCGGGAAGGTGAGCGCGCTGCATGTCGGATTGGTGTGGAACGGTGTCTACGCGTTCATTTGCGCGCTGGCCCTGACCGGCTGGGTTTTGATCTACGCCTTTATCGTCTGATAGCGCGATCTCAGGCCTCCGGATGGTTCAGGGCATCAAGCGCTGCGCGCAGGGCTGTCAGCCTGTGTGCGAGGTGGTCGCGCATCGCCTGACGCGCCACATCCGCGTGGCCCAGAGCGATGGCATCGACGATCGCCATATGCTCGCTGTGGCTGACCTGTATCGAGGCCTGGCTGCGGATGCCGGCCCGGATCGTAACCCATTCAGGATTGCTGCGGATCTTGTCCAGCAGGGCGTAGGCTGTAAGCAGGGGCCGGTTGCGGGCGCATTGGGCGATTAAGCGATGAAGGGAGGCATCCCAAAGTTCGGTCGCTTGCGCGTCTGCGGCCTCGAACTGGCGCTGGGCAAGCTGGCGTAGTCTGACGATCTCATCGGGCTGCATTCGCGCAGCGCACATCGCCGCCAACTCCGGCTCTATACACAGGCGCGCCTCCATCACCTCAAGCGCGTTGGTTTCCCCGGTGATCTTCGCGGCGAGATCTCCCATCGGATCGCTGGGCTGTCCGATGAAGGTGCCTTTGCCCTGCTGTCGCCAGACCAGCCCTTCTTGTTCGAGTGCGTCGAGCGCCGCGCGGATGTGCCGTCTGCTCACGTCCAATCGGTCTGCGAGCGCGCGCTCGGTTGGAAGCTGGCCGGTTTCAGGTAACTCCCCCGAGCGGATCAGCTCGAGCAGGAGCTTGCGCACTAAGGCAGTCCGCTCGTTTGTCGGGCTGATCAGATTCATTCCGGTGCCTCGACGGCGCGGGATCTGCTGGGCAGGCCCGCGGCAATGCGCCTTGCCTGCTCGGTGGCGATGGCGGCGTCGATCTCGTCACGTTGCGGCTTACCGGAGAAAGCGGCAGCTGTCCCCATCCCCTTGGTGAACGGAACGTAGCGCTCCTGAGCTACGTCCCAGAGGCGTTCCAGCTCTGCAAGCGGGTCCGCATCGTCATCTGCGCGCAGATCCAGCCAAGCATGATCCTCGCCCCGGTGGATCACCAGACCTGCAGCCTGCCGCCCACGTTTGTCGCCGCCCGCGGCCTCGCCTGCCTGCATCGCTGCGATCAGGCGCGCGGCGAAGGGCAGATCGCGGCCCGCGATGAAGGCGCGAGAAGTCACCTGCAGCACGTCCGGCCCTGTCAGCATATTGCCCGCCAGACTATGATCATCGGCGACCTGATGCCCTGCCCAGTCAACACATTCGGTGCCGGTATAGGTAGCGAAACGGCCCTGTTTGTCCATCATGTGCGCCTGCCGCTGCCGGGCCCCTGAATCGCGGGCTACGAGGCTCGCCATCACGATGGCGGCAGGCTCCCCCGCGGCCAGCCGCGCGCGCCCTTCGGTTCCCCACAGCGGGTTGCAGAAGGCCTGCGACGCGACGGCCACGCTCTCGCCGACATAAGGAACCACCGCGCCGCAGGCAAAAAACTTGCTGGCGACGATCAGGCCGATGGACACGTCGGTGTCACGGGCGATCAAGGACCAGGTCATCGACCCACCGCGTAGGCTTGCATCAGGCGTGGGGTAGCTGCCGCGCGCAACATGCCATCCGGCGTACGAAGTGCCGCGGTCAGCCGTCCGATAGTCCACGGGTCCGCAACGGTGACGAGATGTCCACGCGCGCGCAACGCAGCGATCACGTCGTCGCCGACGCCTGGTTCGATCATCATCTGGCCGGGCTGGACTTCGCGCGGAAAGAACGAGCCTTGAAAATGTGTGGAGTGGAACAATGGCGCGTCCATGCAGGCCTGAAGTCCCAGGCCGAAATGGACGAAGCGTAGGAACCAGATCAGCTGCCATTGGTCCTGCTGGTCGCCGCCCGGCGTGCCGAACACCAGGCGGGTGCCGTCCTTTTCGGCGAGGCTGGGCGTGAGCGTGGTGCGTGGACGCCGCCCCGGCGCCAACGATGTGGGCAGGCCATGCTCCAGCCAGAACATCTGTGCGCGCGAATTGAGCGGGAATCCGAGACCCGGGATGACCGGATTGCTTTGCAGCCAGCCGCCAGAGGGGGTCGCGGCAACCATGTTGCCCCAGCGGTCGATGATATCGAGATGCACGGTATCGCCGCGTTTCTCGGTTAGATGCGACATGGTCGGCTCTTGGGCGGCCACCGGGCCGATATTAAAATCACGGGCGGAGCGTTCGATGTATTTGTCGGCGAGATGTTCAAACCCGGGCACGCGGCCCGGGCGCTGCTCCATCGACGCGGTATCGGTGATCAGCCTGCGGCGCGCATCGTTGTAAGGCTCGCTCAAGAGATGCTCAATCGGGATATCGCTGTGCGCTGGATCGCCGTAATAGGCCTCCCGATCTGCATAGGCGAGCTTCATCGTCTCGATTACCGTATGGATGAAGTCCGTACCGTTGGGATCCATCGCGGCCAGATCGAATCCTTTGAGGAGGGCCAGCGCTTGCAACATCACGGGCCCCTGGCTCCATGCTTGTGTCTTGTGTACCTGCCAGCCGTGATAGTCGTAGTTCAGCGTTTCCTCGTAAGTTGCCTCCCATCCGGCCATGTCAGGAGGGGCCAGTACGGCACGGTGCGCGCGCTCGGACACATCCATGACCTCGGCAGTTTTGATGTAATCGAATATTGCCTGCGCTACGAAGCCTTCACGCCACTGGCGGCGCGCCTCTTCGATTTGCGCGGTCCGCGTTTCGCCGGCTGACTGGGCCAGTCGTTCGTAGGTTGCCGCGAGATCTGGGTTTTTGAACAAGGCATGGGGGACCGGGGCAGCGCCGTCCCGCGTCCAAACGGCAGCGGAGCTGGGCCAATGTTCGGCGAAATATCCGGCGAGGCTCGCTATGGTATTCGCCACGCGCGGCAGCACGGGATGCCCGTCGCGTGCATAGTCGATCGCGGGTTGCATCACATCGATGAGGGACATGGACCCGTGGTCACGCAGCATCAGCATCCAGCCGTCGAACGCCCCCGGCACGACAGTTGAGAGCAGACCGGATCCGGGGATGAGTGTGAGGCCGAGCTCCTTGTAATGCTCGACTGTCGCCGCAGCGGGAGCCACGCCTTGCGCACATAAAACCTCGGTCTTGCCCGTTGTGACGGAATGGAAAATCGCGGGCATATCGCCTGCGGGGCCGTTCAGATGTGGCTCGACAACTTGCAGGACGAGCGCTGTCGCCACGGCGGCATCGAAGGCATTGCCGCCTTTTTCGAGGATCGACATCCCTACGGCGGAGGCAATCCAGTGCGTCGACGTCGCAACGCCGAAGGTGCCTCGGATTTCGGGTCTGGTGGTGAAATCGGACATGGATGCTCCCAGAGCTAATGTTCACGCGGATCGAGCGCATCGCGCAGGCCGTCGCCAAGAAGATTGAAACCGAGCACGACAAGGAAGATCGAGATACCGGGCCAAAGCGCCATCCAAGGTGCTTGATTAAGGAAGTTCTTGGCCGTGTTCAGCATCGAGCCCCAGCTTGGTTCCGGCGGCTGCTGGCCCAGACCGAGGAAGGACAGGGAGGCCTCCGCGATGATGGCCGTGGCGATGGTGAGGGTTGCCTGCACGAGGATAGGTGGCAAGACGTTGGGCAGGATGTAGCGGCTCAGAATTTGGCGGGTCGGCAGGCCAATGGCGCGGGCGCTGTCCACGTAATCCTCCGATTTGACGCTGATCACCTGACCGCGTGTGAGTCGGATGAAGATCGGCGTGGCTGAGATGCCGATGGCGATCATTGCATTGGTCAGCGAGGGACCGAGGAAGGCGGCGAGTGCGATGGCGAGGATAAGGAAGGGAGCAGCCAGCAGCGCCTCGGTGCAGCGCGAGATCACGGCATCTGTCCAGCCGCCAAAATAGCCAGCCACGAGGCCGAGCGGCACGCCGAAGGCGACCGCGATGCCCACGGAAACGACCCCGGCAAGCAGGGAGGCCTGCGCGCCCCAGATCATGCGTGACATCACATCGCGGCCGATCTCGTCGGTGCCCATCCAATGCGCCCAACTGGGGGCCTGCCTGACCGCACCCCAATCGGTGGCGAAGGGGTCGGGGATCGGTAGAACGGGCGCGGCAATAGCGATAAGCACGAAAAACGCCACAAGGATACCGCCCAGCAGTGCGCTGCGGTGGCTGCGGAATTTCTTCCAGACGCGGCTCTCAGGCTTGGCGGTCAGGACGGGATCTGTGGTGAGGTCTATCATCTCAGGCGCCTCGCAGTCGGGGATTGAGCACGAAATAAAGCATATCGGCTATCAGGTTCATCACGATGAAGCCCACGGCTGTCACCAGTACGATGCCTTGCACCACGGCGTAATCGCGGTTGAAAACCGCATCGACGACCAGCTTGCCAAAGCCGGGGATGGTGAAGATCTGCTCGGTGAGTACAGCGCCCGCGACAAGCTCGCCGAACAACAGCGCGGTAAGTGTCACGATCGGGGTAAGCGCATTGCGGAAGCTGTGCTTGAGCACGACGGTACGCTCCGGCAGGCCTTTGGCGCGTGCAGTTCGGACGTAGTCCGCGCTTAGAACGCCCAGCATCGCGGAGCGGGTATGGCGCATCAGGGTCGCAGCCAACGCTGTCCCGAGAACAAAGGCGGGCATGAGCATGGTGCGTATGGATTGCCATAAATCCTCGCCGGGGGGCACGTAACCCGAGGCAGGCAGCAGTTGCCATTTGACCGAGACCAGCAGGATCAACATGATGCCCAACCAGAAATTCGGGATCGAAAGGCCCGACAACGCAACGATGTTGGCCACATAATCCGTGACCGTGCCTTTTTTGACCGCCGACAGAATTCCGGCCGGGATTCCGATCAGTAGAGCAAAGAGCATCGACATCACGGCCAGCTGTATCGTCACCGGCAGCTTTTGCGCCATAAGCTCGGTCACGGGCTGGTTCGTGCGCAAGGATATGCCCAGATCGCCCTGCACCGCGTTTCCGGCCCATGTGAAATACTGCACGATGATCGGGTCGTTCAGGCGGTATTTCTCACGCAGAAACTCGAGAACCTCCGGATCGCGCTCCTCTCCTGCCAGCACAGTAAGCGGATCGCCCGGCAGCAGCTTTTGCAGCGCGAACACGAAGACCGAGATCAGAATGATCGTCGGTAGCGCGATCAAAACGCGGCGCAGGAAAAAGGCAAGCATTGGTGATCCTCGATAATTGAGATGCCCGCGCCACAAATCTGCGGCGCGGGCGGAAAGCTCACTCTTCCCAGGTCACGTTCTCCAGACGGATCATCCCGTCCGGGTAGGAGACGAAACCTTTGAGCTTGTTATTGAAGGCCCAGATCCATTTTTCGTGGTACAAGAACACCCGGGGCAGCTCGTCGAGCATGATTGCCATGGCTTCGTCGTATTTCGCCTTGCGCTCGGCGGTGGTGGAGACGATTCGCGCATCGTTCAGCAGCTCGTCAATCGCCGGATTTGAGTACTTGCTGTCGTTGATGCCACCATTTGTCGTCACGAAGGGATGGTTGTTGCCGTCAGGATCGACGCGACCGGACCAACCGATCTGGCTGGCGGTGTAGCTGCCGGCAGTTTGATCCTCCAGCAGGGTTGCGAACTCCTTGGAGGCGAGCGTGATGCGGATGCCCGCCTCGGACGCCATCGCTTGTACGACCTGCATCAGCTGGAGCTGAACGGTGGTGTTGGGAACCTGCACCTCAAGGTCCAAGCCGTCCGGAAAACCTGCCTCTGCGAGCAGCGCTTTGGCCTTCTCGACGTTGCGCGCGGGGACGGGGAAGTTTGTATTGTACCAAGGGGATGTGGGTGGGAAGGACTGATTACCGGCGGCGAATGCCCCCTCGAACACCACCTGATTGATCACTTCGCGATCAATCGCATGGCTCAGCGCCTGACGCAGCCGCTTGTCGTTTCCCCAAGGGTTATCTCCCCGTTCGCCATTGGCAAGATTGAATGTAATCCCCTGATATCCAAGGGAAACAGCGCTGTCGACGGTTAGGTCCGCATTCCCGGTGATCTGTGGCAGATCGGTTGCGGCGAGTCGTTCGATCATGTCGATATCGCCCGATTGCAGGTTGGCAAGGCGCACGGTGGTATCGGGGATCGGCAGGAACGTGACGCTATCGAAACTGATCGCATCCGCGTTCCAGTAGTCCGCAAATTTGGTCAGCACGATCTTGTCCTGTGCGACCCGCTCGGTAAAGCTGAATGCGCCGGAGCAGACGGGATTGAGGCCGAAATCAGCTCCGGCGGCTTCCGCTGCGGTGGGTGATACCATCATGCCCGCGCGGTCCGCGAGCTGCGCCATCAGCGTAGCATCGGGCGCTGCGAGCGTGAGGACGATCTCGTATTCCCCGGTGACTTCGGTGCCGGTGATCGATTCCAGCTCTGATTTGCGGCGGCTTTCGTCGAGGGTCTGCGAGCGCGCGATATTGGCTGCGACAGCTTCGGCGTTGAAGGGCGTGCCATCGTGGAAGACGACACCTTCGCGCAACTGCATGGTGATCGCCATGCCGTCGGCCGATGTTTCCCATGCTGTCGCGAGCTGTGGGATGATTTCGAGATCGGGCGTTATATCCACCAGCTTGTCGCAGAGCGAGGCATAGACGATGCGGCCCACGAAGGTGCGTGACTGGTCCGGATCCAGCACGTCCGCATCCGATTGAAGCGCGATGCGCAGATCCTTGGCCATTGCGGGGGCCGCCGTGATCGCAGTCGCGCCCATCAGCGCGGTGATCATAGCCGTTTTAAGAAGTGTCATAGGTGGTCCTCTCTGTGTTGTTTTGTTGCTGTCTCGGGTTGGGGTTTCTTGTGGGTAACGGTGCCGCCTTCTGTTGCGGCGCGGTAGAGTGCAAAACGCGCCTGCGTGGCATCCGATCTGGGTGAAGGGATCGGCAGCGGTGTATCTATCGCGAGCGTCTCCCAGAAATGGCAGGCAACGCCGTCCTCGTATGATCCGAGCGTCGGGCTTTCTTCCTTGCAGCGCCCCTGCGCATGGGGGCAGCGCGTGTGAAAGCGGCAGCCGCTGGGCGGGTTCGACGGGCTTGGCATCTCACCCAGCACAACCGGCCTTCGTGCTGCATCTGACCCGTCCATCGAAGGGATTGAGGCCAGCAGCGCCTGCGTGTAGGGATGGCGCGGATTGGCAAAAACCTCCTCCGTGCGCCCCATCTCCACGATCCGCCCCAGATACATGACTGCCACCCGATCGCTCATGTGGCGGATCACGCCCAGATCATGGGCGATGATCACAAGCGTGAGCCCCAGATCGCGGCTCAGATCGCCCATCAGATTGATGACTTGCGCCTGCACGGAGACATCGAGGGCCGAAACCGGCTCATCCCCGATGATAAGCTTCGGCCCGGAGGCCAGGGCGCGCGCGATCCCGATCCGCTGGCGCTGTCCGCCGGAAAATTCGTGCGGATAACGGCCTGCATGCTCCGGACGCAGGCCCACCTTGCGCAGAAGCTCCGCCACCTTGTCGCGCCTATGCTGTGCGCTCATGTCGGGGGCATGCACTTCGAGCGGCTCCCCGACCAGTTTGCCGACACTCATCCGTGGATTGAGCGATGAAAACGGATCCTGGAAAATGAACTGCATGTCGCGGCGCAGTGTCTTGAGGGCGTCGCCGCTTACAGAGCTGACCTCCTTGCCCTCGAACATTACAGCCCCCGATGTCGGCTCGAGCAAGCGCATCAGCAACCGCGCGAGGGTGGATTTGCCGCATCCGGATTCGCCGACGATCGCAAAGGTCTCGCCGCGCCGGACCCTCAGGGAAACCCCGTCTACAGCCTGCACCTTCGGCGTTTTGCCAAACCAGCTGTCCGAACCGCCGAAGTGCTTGACGAGGGATGTCGCCTCCAGGATCACGTCACTCACACCGCTACCTCGATATGAGCCTCGAGCGGGGCATGATGGCATGCGACGCTATGCAGGGGCGTCACATCGCAGAGTGAGGGGCGCGTTCCGCAGATCTCGTTTGCAAAGGCGCAGCGGGTGCGAAATCGGCAGCCCTTCGGCATGGCAGCAACGGTAGGAACCGTGCCCGGCACGATCGACAGCCGCTCGCCGGGGCGGTCAAGGCGCGGCATCGAGCTCATCAAGCCGATGGTATAGGGGTGCTGCGGATCCGCAAAGATGTCCGCCGCAGGCCCTTGCTCAACCACCTGACCGCCGTACATGACGGCCACGGTATCGGCAATTTCGGCGACCACGCCGAGATCATGGGTGATCATGATCGTGCCCATACCGGTCTCGTCGCGCAGGTCGCGTATCAGGTTGAGGATCTGCGCCTGAATGGTCACATCGAGCGCGGTTGTCGGCTCATCCGCAATCAGAATTTGCGGATCATTGGCAAGCGCCATGGCGATCATGACGCGCTGGCGCATACCACCGGACAATTGGTGCGGATATTCGGACAGGCGCTTTTCCGGGCTGGCGATGCCGACGCGCGCCAGCATCTCCAGGCTGCGTTCGCGTGCAGCCGCCTTGCTCCCGCCCCGGTGTTGCAGCACCGCTTCCGCAATCTGGTTGCCGATGGTGAAGGATGGATTGAGAGAGGTCATCGGCTCCTGAAAGATCATCGCAATCCGGTTTCCGCGCAATGTGGCCGGTACGACAGTATCAACCAAGCAGAGCGATTCTCCCTCTATTTTCAGAAGCCCAGACGATATGCGCGTCGAACCGACTGGCAATAGACCCATAAGCGCCATCGCCGTTACGCTTTTACCGCAGCCCGACTCCCCAACCACACAGAGCACTTCCCCACGCCGCACCCGCAGGCTCACATCATCGACCACGTCATTGCTCTGCCCTCTGAATCGCAGGGTCAGATTCTCGACCGACAGGAGCGTGTCGGCTGGATACTCGGATGAATGTGCCTTTGTGATCAACGACCGGCCCCCAAAAAACGAACCAATTAATCATTGGTTCGTTTAACGATTGATTGCCAGCGGTTTGCGGTCAAGCGATAATTCAGGCTGGTCCGTGCCCATCTTAACCCAGACGCGTGTTCGCACAATTATCAGGCTGTGCTGGCAGCCCAGAAGATGGCACGCGTTTCAGGTGGTCTCTCCCGCCACCAGTTCCAGCTCGAGGCGCATCTGCTGTCTGGTGGCGATATCCGCTCCGTCGATCCGTGCGCGGATCAATTGACCTGCAAGCCGCCCCATCTCGAAACGGGGAGTTGATATTGTGGTGAGGCGCGGGGTGATCGATTGGCACATCTCCAGGCCATTATAACCTGCTAGCGCGATGTCACCCGGAACGGCGATACTGCGGGCCTGACAATAAAACAGCGCCCCGAGAGCGAGATCGTCATTGGCGAAAAAAACCGCATCCAGATCGAGATCTTTCGCGAACAGCATCTCGATCCCCGCAGCGCCACTGGCCAGCGAGGATGCCTCATCGAGAATGACCGAGGTGATGATGGGATGGCCGAGACGCGCCAGCTCTGCCTCAAAGGCCAGCCGCCGTTTTAGGGACCGTTTCGGCCGCTCCCCCCAGGCTCCTACATAGGCAATGCGGGTGTAGCCTTGGTCCACCAAGTGGCGTGCGATCAGCTTGCCGGCCTCATCCATGGAAACGCCCACCGACATGTCGATGGCGTCCCCGTCGCTGTCCATGACCTCGACGATGGGCCCTGTGAAATGCGCCAGCGCTGTCTTGGTCTCGTCCGAATGCTCAAGGCCGCTCAGGATCACTCCCGCAGGATTCCAGGTGAGCATATCGCGCAGGATCGCCGCTTCGCCCGCTTCGTCATATTTCGACATACCGAGCACCAGTCGCAGCTGGGAGCCTTTCAGCGCATCGTCGATACCGTCGACGATTTGCGGAAACACATGATTGCTCATCGAGGGGACGATCACTGCGATCAGTTCGGTCGTCTGGCCGCGCAGTGAGCCCGCGATCCTGTTGCGCTGGTAGCCAACGGTTTGCGCCGCCCGCTCGACCTTCTCACGCAGCTTGGCGGAGATGTTCGGCGCGCCGCGCATCACGCGGGAGGCAGAAATCACGCTTACACCACTCAACGCGGCGACGTCTTTCAGTGTGGGTTTGCGCTCCCCGTTATCCATTCCTGCGGCCCCTGCTTTCCGGCGTTGGGCCCATTCTATGCCCGCCAATTGACAACGATACCAATTTAAATGACAACGTTACCAATAAAGATTCTTTGGGAGGAATGAAATGAATAATCTGTTTATAGCAACGTTGACCTCGCTGGCGCTCACACTGGGTGCGGGCACTGCCATTGCGAAGGAGTTCCCCGAGCGGCCAATCAATCTCGTCGCGCCGTTCAATGCCGGTGGCGGTACCGATCTTTTGCTGCGTGCCTTCGCGCCTCATTTTGCGGAAGCTTTGGGCGGCGATGTTTTCGTCTCCAACATGGCGGGCGGTTCCGGCACGGTCGCCGCGGCAGCGTTGGCGGGGCAGAAGGCCGATGGCTACCAGCTCGGCTATTGGTCTGTGACGGTCGCGACGATCCAGCCGCAGATCAAGGACATCCCTTACAACGTAGAGAGCTGGACGCCGATCTGCTCGGTCGCTGCATCGCCCACCGTGCTTTTCACGCAGGCCGACAGTCCGTTTGAGACTGTCGAGGATGTGGTCGCTGCGGTGAAGGCGGAGCCGGGCAAATACCTTTACGGATCGTCAGGTCCGGGTGCTATCACCCATCTGACCACGGTCGCCGCATTCTCCGGGCTGGGGATCATCGACCAGATGAAGCACCTGCCGTTTCAAGGATCCGGCCCTGCATTGCAGGCGATGGCTGCAGGAACGATCCAGTTTTTCGGCGATACCGAGTTGCTGATGGCCAGCGGTGATTTCCGTCCGCTCGTCGTGTTCAACAGCGAGCGTCTGGCGAGTATGCCTGATGTGCCCACCGCCGCGGAAGTTGGCATCGAGGCGCCGCTGAACGAGCTCTACCTCTGGGGCGGCCTGTTCGCGCCGGCTGGTGTGGATGCTGCGATCACCGAAAAACTCAGCACCGCCTGCGGTACGGCGATCAATTCTGACGGGTTTCAGGAGTTCGCGGAGCGGACCAGCACGGTCCTCAACTACCGCAATACAACTGACTTCGATGCGTTCTTCCGCGCGCAGTATGAGGCCAACTCCGCCTTGATCGAAGCCGCCGGCCTTTGATCCGAAAGCGTGCTGCCCGTCCGGCCTGTGGCCGGGCGGGAGCTGCAAAGGGGAGCGTGTATGTCTGGTGTGATTTCCGAGCGTAGGGTGGTTTCCACCATCCTGCTGGTGCTTACGGCGGGGCTCGTGCTGTCGACGTTCGGCCTGCAATTTGCGGATTTGGGCGGTGCGTTCAGCCCAATGTTTTTCCCGCGGATCATTCTCTTTATTCTGCTGGGACTTGCGGTGGCAAATGTGGTGATTGATGGGCTTGCTGCGACCGACGGGCAGCCGATTGAATTGCTTCCGGTCGTGATCATTGGGGCGGCCTTCATGGGCTACGTGCTGTTGTTGATCCCGCTGGGGTATTTCATATCTTCGACATTGGTCGGCGTTGTCATTCTGGTCGCACTCGGGCTGCGCAATCCTGTTCAGGTTTTGGGGGTGCCGCTGGCGGCGTCTGTTGGTCTCGTGGCGCTGTTCAACCATGTGCTGAAAATGCCGCTGCCCACTTCGCCGTTCTTCTGGTGGATTTGAAAGTCTAGATCATGTTGCAATCTCTCCCCGAAGCGATGGGCCTGATCTTCACCTTCGAAGGGATGATGGTGCTGACGCTTGGCACGATGCTGGGCATCATCCTCGGCGCTCTGCCGGGGATCGGTTCGACTGTTGCGGTGGCCATGATCCTGCCGTTCACGCTCACCATGTCACAAGCGCCTGGGATCCTGTTGCTGCTCGCGATCTATGCAGGCTCGGTCTATGGCGGGTCAATCTCCGCTATCCTGATCAATACGCCCGGCACTCCGCAATCTGCCGCGACCTGTTTCGACGGCTACCCGATGGCGCAGCGCGGCGAGGCAGGGAAGGCGCTTGGCTGGGCGACGATCGCCTCCGTTATCGGCGGGCTGACCTCTGCCGTCGTGCTCATCTTCGCTGCCCCCCAGTTGGCGGCCTTCGCGCTTAATTTCGGACCCATTGAAACGTTCACCCTGATCTTGCTGGGGTTGACCTGTATTGTGTCGGTCTCGGAAGGATCTTTGATCAAGGGATTGATCGCGGGGTTCATCGGTTTGTTTCTATCGACTGTGGGCGGGGATCCGATTACCGGTGAGGCGCGGTTCACCTTCGGTAATTTTCAGCTCATCGCGGGATTCAACCTCTTGGCCGTGGTAATTGGGGTATTCGCCCTGTCCGAGGTTCTGACGCGCGCAGCCGCCAGCCGCGACGATGCTGCGCCGCTGGTCGATTTCAACGGGATCGTGTTGCCGAAACTGCACGAATGGAAAGGGCGCGTTAAAGGGCTGGTGAAGTCAGTGCTGATCGGAAACGGCATCGGGATCCTGCCCGGCACCGGCGCCGCCACTGCCGCTTTCATCTCCTACGCAGAGGCGCGCCGCTCTGCACCCACACGCGCGAATTTCGGGAAGGGGGAGCCCGACGGGCTCATCGCCTCCGAGGCGGCCAATAATGCCGTGACCGGTGGTGCGCTCGTGCCGACGATGGCGTTGGGTATTCCGGGCGATGCCATCACCGCCGTCATGCTCGCCACGCTCACCTTGCACGGGGTGACGCCGGGCATCCGCCTGATGACCGAAAATCCTGTCCTGATGGCTGCGATCTTCTCGGGCTTTTTCGTGATCAATTTGATGCTGCTGCCGCTGGGCATGCTCGTCTCGCGAATGGCGGCCCCCATTCTGCGCATCAAGGAGGCCTATATGCTGGTCATGATCACGCTGCTGTGCACGGTCGGTGTGTACTTCGTGCGGGGCAATCCATTCGATCTTCTGGTGATGGCGATTGCAGGCGTCATCGGTTTCATCCTGCGACGTCAGGGCTATCCCATGGCGCCTTTGGTGATCGGCATGGTGCTTGGCCCCACGCTCGAGATCAGCTTGCGGCAGGGGCTTATCATCACTGATGGCAGCTTTACGGCCTTTTTCGTGGGCCACCCGATTGCCGGTGTGCTGGCTGTGGCGGCTGTGGGCATGTTGCTGCTCCCCGTGTTCCGTGCGCTCAGGCCCGCTAAGGCTGCCTAGGATGGTTCTTGGACACACACCGCACTGTATTGAAGGGCTATTGCTGTGAGCGAGAGCGTGCGTTTGCCCACTGCTGGGATCACTATCAACATGCGGCAGGAGGGGAGTGGCCCGCCGCTGCTGTTTCTGGGGGGGTCCAACTTTGATCTGTCGCTGCGGGCCCCCGTGTTCGACAGTGCCTTGACCGGGCATTTTACGGTCGTGGCCGCCGATCCGCGCGGTTTGGGCCAAACGGACCAGCCAGACGGGGACTGGACGATGCAGGACTACGCTTGCGACGCGCTCAACCTGCTGGACGCGCTGGGCTGGGAGCAGGCCTGTGTTCTGGGCGAGAGCTTCGGCGCGATGACGGCGCTGCATCTCGCTGCGATGGCCCCGAACCGGATTAAAGCGCTTGGCCTGAGTGCAGGCGCGCCGGGCGGGGCGGGCGGCAGTTCCTATC
>JAGXHD010000249.1 GCA_024636395.1 Sulfitobacter sp. | reverse complement strand
GCCCTCCTGAT
Source organism: Sulfitobacter sp. (assembly GCA_024636395.1). GTDB lineage: Bacteria > Pseudomonadota > Alphaproteobacteria > Rhodobacterales > Rhodobacteraceae > JAGXHD01. Next base: position 5,203 of record JAGXHD010000249.1, on the reverse strand, counting down.
CGCGTCGACAGCTTTAACCACTGCTATAGGCGTCCCTGCCTGGAGCGCCATGCGCGCACCTGACGGCACGATCGCTCAGACCGTTGCAGCAGTTCTCGACGATGCTCACGAGGCTTTGCCGCTCATTTTTGTCAGCGATGATGATGACGATGAACGCGAACATCGCAGTGGTGCTCGCCACGATGATGACGATGATGACGATGATGACTGTGATGACGACGACTGCAAAGGCAACGCCCGAAATCCAGCTCCCGCTGGTACGGTAGCCCCGCCACAGAACGGGCTTTTTGGCAACGGCGCATTGCCGCAGGTCCAGATGAAATGAAACCTGCTGCTCCCCCAAATTTCGTACAAGGAACCAATCCGATGAAATCGCTACTTGCGACGCTTGCGCTGACAACGGCGCTTACACTCCCTGGTCTGGCTATGGCACGGCCCGTTTCAATGACCACGACGCTGAACAACTATGGCGGTGATGGAGCATATCTCGCGCTCTACGTCACGGACGCATCGGGCGCCTATGTCGGCAGTCTGTGGATGGCAGGCGGCAAATCGAAATACTACGAACACCTGACCGACTGGTATCGGGCGACCGGTGGCGACACCGCCCAGGTCAACGGTATCACCGGCGCAAGTGTTGGCGCAGGCCGGACGTTCGAGATCACGCTCGACCTCGCCGACGCCCTATTTGATGCTGGCTACACTCTGCACATTGACGCCGCAGTCGAGGACATGCGCGACAGTCCGAACGAAGTTGCCATCCCTCTGACGACGTCAGGTGCGGGTACCCCCGTGAACGGTCGTCGCTATGTGGCCCAATTCGCCTACGACATGTGAGGAGTGAAAACCATGATCCGCGCAATTCATCGCTGGCCGGGTCTTCTGGCTCTGGCTCTCGTCACGGTACTCGCGCTGAGTGGCGCTGCCCTGTCGGTTTTCCCTGCAGCTGAGCGCCTGTCTGCACCGCAGCCAGCTGCTGGACTGACGGTCGCTGCCCTCGCCGAGCGTATCCAGGCAGCCTATCCTGGGGTTCAGCAGATCCGGCGGTCACCTTCGGGCCGGATCACCGCCTATTGGTTCGATAAGGGTGCGCCGGGGGCAGCCGTGATCGACCCCGCAACGGGAAAAGGTATGGCGTCTGCCGACCCGAACAATTTGGAACGCTGGCTGACCAGCCTGCACCGGTCATTGTTCTTGGGGGACGGGGGCCGAATTGCGATGGCGACAGGGGCAGCGGCGATGCTGGTGCTCTCGCTGTCCGGTGCGGCGCTGGTGGCGCGCCGCACAGGGGGATGGCGACATTGGTTCGCACACCTGCGCGGGCCGCTTGCGGCACGGCTGCATGTGGAAGTCGCGCGGATTGCGGTGTTTGGCCTGGTACTCTCCTCCACCACAGCGTTGTGGATGACTGCCTCTACCTTCGATTTGGTACCGACCGGTGTCGAAATACCTTCTCCTATTGCCGAAGTCAGCGGCGAGACGGGCGCAGCTCTCGTGATGATGCCAACGCTCGGCGGCACGCCAGTTGCAGAATTGCGCGAGCTGAGCTTTCCTTATCCGGACGACGCCAGGGATGTCTTCACGCTGAAAACAGATCGGGGCATCGGGTATCTCGACCAAGGCACCGGGGCGCTGCTGGGCTGGTCCGACATGACAGGTTGGGACCGTGTCTCCGAAACCATCTATATGCTGCACACTGGCCAGGGCGCGGCGACGCTTGGTCTGGTGCTCGGACTGATGGCGCTCGGTGTGCCCATAATGGGTGCAACAGGCGCGCTCATCTGGCTCGCCGGCCGGCGTGGCCGTCCGCGCATTCGGGGCAATCAGCCCGCCGCCCGGGCCGATACGATTTTGCTTGTCGGCAGCGAGGGCGGTAGCACTTGGGGATTTGCTGCGACGCTCCACGCCGCGCTCATGGATGCCGGGCAGAGCGTCCATGTGGGCCCGATGTCGGGTTTTGCCCCGGAGCGCTACACAGGGGCCAAACGAATAATCGTGCTCGCCGCGACGTATGGCGACGGCGTTGCGCCAGCCTCCGCCAAAGGGTTTCTCGACCGGATGAAGGCCGCTGGCCGCGCGCCCCGGGTCCCACTGGCCGTGCTTGGCTTTGGCGACCGCAGCTTTCCCGCCTACTGCGGCTTCGCTCACGCTGTCGTCGCAGCAGTGCAGGCAAAGGGCTGGCCCGAACTGATGCCCCTCGATACGGTCGACCGCCAGTCGCCGCAGGACTTCGCGCGATGGGGCCAAGCACTTGGGGAGGCTCTGGGGCTCGACCTCAAGTTGTCGCACCAGCCAATCGTGCCGAAGGCCGGGAAGCTGACCCTCGTCTTGCGCCGGGACTATGGCGCCGAGGTTCAGGCACTGACCGCAATCCTGCGCTTCGCGCTGCCACCTGTCTCGCTCTGGCAGTGGTTGACCGGGACCGGGTTCGCGCGATTCAAGGCCGGCGATCTGATCGGCGTGATGCCGGAGGGCAGTGCTGTGCCGCGGCTCTATTCGCTCGCCTCGAGCCGCCTCGACGGCTTCATTGAGATCGTGGTGAAGAAACATCCCGGCGGTCTATGCTCGGGGCTGCTCACGGCGCTGGAGCCTGGCGACAGCGTGACCGCGTTTCTGCGTCGCAATCCCGGCTTCCGTCCAGGACGCGGCAGCGCCCCCCTTATCCTGATCGGGGCAGGGACCGGCATCGGTCCGCTGGCGGGCTTCGTGCGCGACAATAAGCGCCATCGGCCAGTCCACCTTTTCTTCGGAATGCGCCATGAAGACAGTGACTTTCTCTATCGGGAGGAGCTTTTCGATTGGCAGGATACTGGGCATCTGAGTCGGCTGGTCCCGGCTGTTTCTCGCGCGGCGCGGCCCGAATACGTGCAGGACGCGCTGCGCCGTGACAGTGGGCAGATCGCAGCACTGATCGGTGCCGGAGCCCGCGTGATGGTCTGCGGCGGGCGCGACATGGCGAGCGGGGTGGCTGATGCATTGGCCGAGATCCTCGCACCGACGGGGCTTACGCCCGCAGTTCTGAAATCGGAGGGACGATATGTTGAAGATGTCTACTGAGCGGGCGCGGGTTGCGCTGAACGGTTCAACGATGGGCACGCGCTGGTCAGCGCTTTTCTTTGCGGAACCCGGCTTTGATCCGGAGCCGGTGAGCGAGGCGCTGCAAGCGGGCGTGGACGAAGTAGATATGCAGATGTCGATCTGGAAGCCCGACAGCGACCTGATGCGCCTCAATGCCGCGCGCGTAGGTGAATGGGTGGCGGTTCCATCGGGTCTCGAGCAGGTTCTGCGCCTTGGCCTCAAGATTGGCAGCGCCTCCGGCGGGGCCTTCGACATCGGCATGGGCGATGCGGTGGCGGCATGGGGTTTCGGGCCGGAGGCGGCTGCTTCAGAGCGGATCAGGGCTGCTATGGTGGCAGATCGCGTGCCTGCCCATACAGCGCTTGAGATCGCAGGCCACACTGTCCGCAAGTCCGTGCCGATTGCCCTCGATCTGAATGGCATCGCCAAGGGCTACGGGGTCGATCGGCTGGCCGAGATCCTACTTGAACACGGGATCATGGATGCCCTCGTCGGGATCGATGGTGAGATGCGCGCGCTTGGTCTGCGGCCCGACGGACAGGCCTGGGCCATCGCGGTAGAGGCACCTGACGCGGGGTGCCGAACACCCCATTCTATCCTTGCATTGCAGGACGCTGCCGTGGCGACCTCGGGCGACTACCGGCACTGGGTTGAGGTGCAGGGCCGTCGCCTGTCGCATACAATGGACCCGAGGAGTGGCGCGCCGCTGAAAGCTTCGCCCGCCTCCGTCACCGTCTTGGCCCGCAGTTGTGCTGAGGCCGATGCCTGGGCGACGGCGTTTATGGTACTGGGACCTGACAAGGGCGCCGAACTCGCCAGTAAACAAGGCCTAGATGCCCTTTTTCTGATGCGCGATGATGCGGGGCCTGTAAGGGGCCTGGGGGTGGGGCAACTTTTTGCCAAAGAGCCAGTGGCGATCACCTCACAAGAGGGGACATGAGCCGCATTGAAACACAAATAGCGGCCAGCTAAAGGCCGGCTGCTCTGGTCAGGATTTGTCTTAGGTCCGGCGCTCTGGTTCGTGATTATATGATACAACGGATTTGGTCTGTCTCGGGCGCGGGGTTGTCAGGCTGGACACATCAGAAGCTCTTCATGACAGCGCAGATGTCCCGCCTTGCGGAGCGCTTCGGACCGAGCATCCTTTTGCGGAGTCATCCTGGACTGACTCTATACTCAAATGCGTTTGGTCGCTTTGCGATATCGCCTTGTTTCCGCCCTGTTGGCATAATTTAGAAGTATTGCGCGAAATATTGCCCAAGGCCATAATTTCGCCATAGGGTTGAACTAATGCGGCGAAGAAAGATCTTCTTCGCTTCCCTCGACAGGTAAAATGCGACGTCGATCCGAGACACTAATGCGATCCGCAATTGCGCTGCTCGCCATCAAGTTGCCCGCTGGGATGAGCGCGTAATAGGAGATTACCCAGATGATAGTTGGATACATTTTGGTTAGTGCCCTTGCGGGTCTGATTGTATCCGTTGTTGCCTTTATTCTGGGGGCTTCGGTTTGGCTCTCGTTTGGTCTCTACGCTTTGGTTGGCTCTGCCACTCTCGTTCTGGCCCCGATTGCCCGGTTGCTGGTTGTCAAATTTGCCAACCGAGGGAAAACCTCGCAGACTAGGGCGGGCGAGAAACCACAAATCTATGGAGCGAAGTTAGAACCTGTTTCTGGTCAACCCTTGGCGGGAACCGACAGGCCGCTTAGGATACTAGCGGTCGATGACGATCCATTTATCCTGGAGCTCATACCAATGATCTCCGCGAAGGAGGGATTTTCCAACGTCACGGTCGCCGCGTCCGGCAAAGACGCCTTGGGACTGCTCCATGGCAGCGACACGGTCTTTGATTGCTTCCTGCTCGATATCAGCATGGAGGACATGGACGGAATTGAGCTCTGTCGCCGGGTTCGGCAGATCCCCCGATACAGCCTGACCCCTGTTATCATGCTGACGGCGTTGCGTGACATAAAGAACATCGGCGACGCCTACCGGGCGGGTGCTACTGACTACACGACCAAACCCTTCGATATCGAGGACTTGGCCGGGCGCCTACGGATCGCACAGGACACAATTGAAGCACAGCGCAAGACAGACTCTGATGTTCAGGGCGGGACAGGGCAGCAT
>JAGXHD010000248.1 GCA_024636395.1 Sulfitobacter sp. | reverse complement strand
TCTTGAACTCGTGAAAGTCGTTGTCTTGCAGAATTTTTATGTGGTCCAGACCACTCTCGACCATGGCATCCGGGCACGGCTCACCGTATTTCTCCAGCAGATGCCGCTCCAGCGAGCCCGCGTTGACGCCGATCCGGATCGAGCAATTATTGTCGCGCGCGGCCCTGATGACTTCTTTCACGCGCTTCTCGTCACCGATATTGCCGGGGTTAATTCTGAGGCAGGCGGCTCCGGCTTCTGCCGCTTCGATTCCGCGTTTGTAATGGAAATGAATGTCGGCCACGATCGGAACGGGACTTTCGCGCACGATCTCCTTGAGCGCTTTCGAGCTCTCGACATCCGGCACCGACACACGAACGATGTCCGCGCCTGCTTCGGCCGCTGCCTGTATCTGCAAGATTGTCGCTTTCGCATCAGTGGTGAGCGTGTTGGTCATCGTCTGGACACTGATCGGGGCATCGCCGCCCACGGGCACATTACCCACCATGATCTGGCGTGATTTCCGGCGGTAAATGTTACGCCACGGACGGATATGATTGAGCGACATGTCACCCTCGCTAGACAGTAAGAATATCTCTTAACTATCTATCACGTACCCGCGCTGCAATGGGAAGCTGGGAAATGTGCGACGAATGGCCTGTAGAAGACCAGATCAATCCGTAACTGGCGCCTGACCTGCGCGCAGTTCCGCTACAAGCGTCTCCAGCGCACTGTCCTGACCGGGCTGTGCAGGCTGGTACAACTCGGCAAGGGCCTGCTGCTGGAGCGGCACATTTGACGTGACGCTACCGCGCCCCCCCACCGGGCCGAAGAACTCTCCGTTCATTACGAAATACACTGCGCCACTTTGACCCGTGCGCAGCGTCGGTGCGTCTTCCAGTGCGGGAACATCAAAGGTGTCCCCTTTCTGCATGACTTTCTCAAAGATGTTTGTGCCGTCCGCTGCTGTGATCCTCACCCAAGTCTCACCCGTCGCCAGAACCTGCACGGCAGGGGCCGGGCCCTCGAAGACTTGCGGTACGGTCAATCCGGCAGATACAATCTGGCCGTCCAGAGCTTCGGTGATAGCGCCTTCCACGGCTCCCGCCAGAAGCGAAGGAGCTTCCACAGGCGCGATCACAGAGGGCGAAATAGGGGTGTCAAACAGGCCGCTGGTGCGGGGGTCGAGAGATGCGATTGGGGCATCGCGCGCAATGAGCACGGGGACATCGAGCGCTGCGGGGCGATAGAGACGATCAAGTGCTTCGACCCGCGGCGCGTCAGCGAGCGTGGACGGCGTTGCCACGCCCTCGACATCGGATTGCGGCGCGATGTCGGCCTGCAAGGGATCAAGATCGGACAGAACAACCGGGGTCTGGTCCACCGGAGCGACCTGCACTCGCTGGACTTCTTTCAGAACGCTCCAACCGCCAAAACCAATCGCGCCGATAAGCACAACGAGCACAAGAAGAGAGCCGATTGCGGCTGGCTCGATCCGGGCCAGAAAACTGTCGCCGCCGGGAGCGAAGGGCATCACCGGGCGTGAGAAGATATCATGCTCCACCTTTCGGTTCAGCCTCTCCTCGCGGGATGGTTTTTTGACCACGGACGCCTCGGCAGACATGCCATGGGCGACGGTAAAGCCGCTTTCCTTGCAAAAGGAATCAAACGCCTTGTCAGGATCCATATTTAGGTATCGTGCGTAGGACCGGACGTACCCAGCGATAAAGCCAGGTGTGTCGAACGCGTCCGGATCCGAATTTTCAATGGCAGCGATGTAGGATGCTTTTATGCGCAATTCCCGTTGCACATCGAGGAGCGACTTTCCCAGTGTCGCACGCTCTCCGCGCATCAGATCACCAAGCCGAAGCTCGAACGCATCAAACCCGGAAAGCTCAACCTCATCGTGCTCAACGATCTTGGAGGCCCAACGCCCAATCATACCAACTGCCCTAGTCTGCTCAATGTGCCCGCTTAGCCCGCGTCGATCAAATATTTTGATTCGTCACGGATCCTTGTTAATTCCAAACTAGCACGGTGCAAAGATATTAGCGAGTTGTTGACGTCTCAGCCGGCCTGCTCGGCGCGATTCAGCGCACAATGCGCCCACAGACCGTCCATCGCGTGCACGAGTGCATCCATTTCATGCGGCCCATGCACAGGTGACGGCGTGAAACGCAAACGCTCGGTCCCGCGCGGCACTGTCGGGAAGTTGATCGGCTGCACGTAGATGCCATGATCCGCCAACAACATATCCGACAGCATCTTGGTGTGCACCGGATTGCCGACCATCACAGGTACAATGTGACTACCGTGATCAATGATCGGCAGGCCCAATCCCTTGAGACGCAGTTTCAGCGCTCGCGCCTGCTGTTGATGGCGCTCGCGCAACTCGGGCGCTCGCTTGAGATAAGCAACAGACGCCGCAGCCCCCGCCGCAATCGCTGGCGGCAGCGAGGTCGTGAAAATGAAACCCGGAGCATAGGAGCGGATCGCGTCGCACATGTTTTCAGACGCAGCAATATATCCGCCCATGACGCCGTAAGCCTTCGCGAGCGTGCCGTTGATAATGTCGAGGCGGTGCATCAGCCGTTCCTGCTCCGCCACGCCCGCCCCGCGCGGACCGTACATGCCCACGGCATGAACCTCGTCGATATAGGTCAGTGCGCCGAATTCATCGGCCAGATCGCAGATCGCCTCGATCGGGCCGAAATCGCCATCCATCGAATAAATGCTCTCGAAGGCGATCAATTTCGGCGCATCAGTGTCATCAGCTTCCAACAATTCACGCAGATGGTCCACATCGTTATGACGAAAGACCCGCTTGGCCCCACCATTTCGGCGCACGCCCTCGATCATTGAGGCATGGTTGAGCGCGTCAGAATATATGATCAGGCCGGGAAAAAGTTTGGGAAGGGTCGAAAGCGTTGCATCATTGGCGATGTAGGCGGAGGTAAAGAGCAAAGCGGCCTCTTTGCCATGAAGATCGGCAAGCTCCGCCTCCAGACGCTTGTGGTAGACCGTCGTGCCGGAAATGTTGCGCGTACCGCCCGAGCCTGCGCCGGTTGAATCAATCGCCTCTTTCATCGCTGCCGTAACCACAGGGTGCTGGCCCATGCCCAGATAGTCATTCCCGCACCAGACAGTGATGTCCTTTTCGGTACCGTCGGGCTTTGTCCAGACGGCATGCGGAAAACTCCCATTGCGCCGCTCGATGTCGATGAACGTGCGGTAGCGCCCTTCGTCGTGCAGGCGCTGTATCGCAAGGTCAAGCTGGTCCGAATAGGTCATGCGCATCTCCGTCATTGCAGGGCGCCGCGCGCGGGCGATCACTGTCTTGAGCAAGTAAGTATAGAATGGTTCCAAACGCTTCAATACGCAAACCGGCGCGTAGTGTCGCAGCGGGAGCGTGCGGTTTTTGCAAAAGGTATGGAATTACAGACTATGCAGACGCTCAAGACACGAGTTAACGTAACGTAATCTAACGCGCGGCACTTTTTTTGCCGCCTCCATTTTTCTACGAGTGCGACTCTCGGCCCGCCGACTGGCCGGACTTTTTTAGTATGCTAATTCAACTACAAACTGCCTAAATCAATTCAAATTGAGAAATTAAATGACCTATACTCTTTCTTCATTTACAGCGCTTGGATTGCTTGCGCTTACCGCCTCGGGCTATGCCATCGCCACCATTGGCATGAAGCTCGCCAGTGGCGGGATCAGTACTCTTTCGCTTTTCGTGATCGCCGGGGGACTTCTGCTCGCCGTCGCGATGGAGATCATTTTGCTGCGGATCGGAAACATGTCGCTGGTGTACCTCGGGATCGTGGTCGCAGAAACGGTGCTTGTGCTGGCCTATGCGCACAGTGTTGGGCACGGCCTCAACCTGATCCAGATGTTCGGCGCTGGCCTTGTGCTCATCGGTGTTGTCCTGCTGGGTGCGCACGCCTGAATGGCGCAAAAAAGGGGACCGTCCCACTGGCTGGACAAGGGCGGAAGGCGTGCCTAGGGTCGCGGCAACCAGCAACCCTCGAGGAGCTTTTCCCATGTCCCTGGATGCCATTCTTGCCCGTATCGACGATGATCTGCCCGCCGCCACCGAGCGGCTGCTGGATCTGATGCGGATCAAATCCATCTCGACCGATCCCGCCTTCCGCGACGATTGTCAGCAAGCCGCCGACTGGCTGGTGGCGGATCTGCAAAGCCTCGGGATTGATGCGCAAAAGCGCCCCACGCCGGGCCACCCAATGGTCGTGGGCCACGCGGGGCCGGAAAACGGCAAGCCGCATCTTCTTTTCTACGGCCACTACGATGTGCAGCCCGTTGACCCGCTCGCTTTGTGGGACCGCGACCCGTTCGACCCCGCAATAGAGCAAACGCCAGCAGGGCCGGTGATCCGAGGGCGCGGTGCGGCCGATGACAAAGGGCAGCTCATGACCTTCATCGAAGCGTTGCGCGCCTGGAAAGAAGTCGAGGGCAACTGGCCGTGCCGCATCACCTTCTTTTTCGAGGGTGAGGAGGAATCGGGGTCACCTTCCCTCGTCCCCTTCATGGAAGAGAACAAGGACGAGCTGCGCGCCGATTTCGCCATGATCTGCGACACGGTCATGTTCGAAAGCCGCACACCGGCGATCACCACCATGCTGCGCGGTCTGCTCGGTGAAGAGCTTACGATCACCGGCCCCACCAAAGACCTCCACTCCGGCATGTTCGGCGGCATCGCGATGAACCCCGTCCGCGTGCTTGCCCGCGTCATAGCGGCCCTGCACGACGATCAGGGCCGCGTAACCGTACCCGGCTTCTATGATGGCGTGCCCGAGCTGAGCGACGAACTCGAGGCGCAATGGCAGGGCCTTGCATTCGACCACGAAGCCTTCCTGGGCGATGTGGGCCTCAGCCATCCGGCGGGCGAGCAAGACCGCACACCCTTGGAGATGATCTGGTCGCGCCCCACCTGCGAGGTCAATGGCATCGGCGGCGGCTATCAGGGCGACGGCTTCAAGACGGTACTGCCCGCGCAGGCCAGTGCCAAGATTTCCTTCCGTCTTGTGGGCGATCAAGATCCCCATGCGATCCGCAAAAACTTTCGTGCGATGGTCGAAGAAATGTTGCCCCCCGACTGCACGGCTACCTGGAAAGCCCATGGCGCCAGCCGCGCCTCCGGTACCCCCACCAGCGATCCAGCCTTTGCCAAATCACTCAAAGCGCTCAGCGACGAATGGAACGTGCCAGCCGCCTACATCGGCTCCGGTGGCTCAATCCCGATCGCAGGGCATTTCCAGAATATCCTTGGCACCGCCCCCGTGCTCATCGGCTTTAGCAAGGACGATGACCAGATTCATTCGCCCAACGAAAAATACGACATGGAGAGCTTTCACAAAGGCATCCGCTCTTGGGCGCGGATATTGGATGCGATTACGTGAAGGGCACAGAGCGGCGTCCCGCAAACCCGCCGTTCCGGTTGCCCTGCGCTGGCGCACAGGCCTGAGCGGGTGGAGGCGAGCCAACCCTCTGCTCTGAGCAAGAGGGTCGTCCAAACAATCGTCATAAACCCGCCGCATCTTGCGCAGCGCCGGGCGCGCGCAGAGGCAATCTGCGCGGCGCTGGCGCTTGAGAGGGTGCAGTTTTCCGAAGGTGTTTCCGGCCAACCGCATCAGTTGGCCTGCGCATTGGCCCACCAAAAGGCGATGAGCAAGATCGAAAACTATCCCGCCCTGATCCTCGAAGACGATCTTCAGCGCACCTCGGCGGAGGCAATCCTGCCACCGTTTCCGCCCGATGCGGATCTCATCTATCTTTCGGTAACGCCCTTCGGTTGCCTGCCCTGGACCTATGAAAATCTGGCCCTCTGCCGGCATCGCGCGCTCGAGGGTTTGACCCTTGCTTCGCGGCACGGCCCTGACTGGCTCAGGCTACACTCGATGTCGGGTGGTCAGGCGATCTTGTACCTGACCCAGAAGGGTCGGGACGTTTGGCATCACGCGACATGGCAATCGAGACGTTTTGGTGGCGCCTTCGATGTGTTCACAGCCTATGCGATGCGCGAGGTGAACGTCTATGCACCCACCAAACCTCTTCTATGCGAAAGCGGAGAGGCCCAGCGGGAAGGCTTGCAACGCACCCCCACATTGCTCGCCAAACGGCTTGATTTCACGTCGACCCCGTTGCGCCCGCTTAAAGCGGGCGAGCGGACGCAGGTCCATTTTAGGGGTCGGAGCATTACAGTCGAAGTATCCGAATTTGCTGAAAACAGGCTGGAGTGGCAGGTCGTGCGCGTAGACCGCAGCGTACCTGACGAACGATCTGCCTAGCTCATAGAACCTTGTCTACAACCGTTTTTAACCGGCCCAGCGTCCCATCGACGTCATAGAGCTTGTCGAGCCCGAACAGCCCAAGCCGGAAGGTGCTGAAGCCCTCTGGCTCGCCCACCTGCAAGGGGACACCGGCAGCGATCTGCATGCCGTGGGCCATGAACGCCTTGCCCGTCTTGACGTCAGGATCATCGGTATAGCACACGACGACACCGGGCGCGCCATAGCCGTCGGAGGCCACCGATTTCACGCCCCGCTCGACCATCATCTGGCGCACGCCGTCGCCCAAGCGCCACTGCGCCTCCTTGAGCCGCGCAAAACCATACTCTTTGGTCTCCAGCATCGTGTCGCGAAACACACGCAGCGCGTCCGTCGGCATGGTCGCGTGATACGCGTGGCCGCCGTCGAGATAGGCCTGCATGATCGCGTGCCACTTGCCCAGATCCAGCGCGAAACTGTCCGATTTCGTCTCTGCTAGCCGCGCGACACCGCGCTCCGACAACATCACGAGCCCTGCGCAGGGCTGTGCACTCCAGCCCTTCTGGGGCGCTGAGATCAGCACGTCGACGCCCAGCGCCGCCATATCCACCCAGGCACAGCCCGACGCAATGCAGTCGAGCACCATCAGAGCGCCTACGTCATGCGCCGCATCCGCCATCGCAGTGATATACGCATCCGGCAGGATCACGCCCGCCGAGGTTTCGACATGCGGGGCGAAGACCACTTCAGGTTTACCGCTGCGGATCGCCTCCACCACATCCTCGATCGGCGGCGGCGCAAAGGGCGCGGGCGCCGCGTTGCCCTGCGGGCGCGCCTTGATCACGGTCGTGTTGGCGGTCAGGCCCCCGGTCTCGATGATCTGGCTCCAGCGGTAGGAAAACCAGCCATTTCGCACAACCATAACCTCACGGTCGAGCGCGAATTGGCGCGCGACGGCCTCCATGCCGTATGATCCGCCACCGGGCACCACAACCGCGGATGCCGCGCCATACACTTCGCACAGCATGCCGTGGATATCGCGCATCACCTGCTGAAAGGCCCCGCTCATCGAATTGAGAGAGCGGTCCGTGAACACCACCGAAAATTCCTCAAGCCCTTGCGGGTCTACCGTATCAAGCAATGCCATCGTCCGTCCTCCATCCAGATGTCGCCCTAGGAATAGGAACTGCGCCGCCCGATGGCAAAGCCTATCTGGGTATACCGTGGCGGGCCTGCGGGTCGTGAGCCGCCGGGCGAGAACAAAAGTTTCCTTTAGCGAACGGCGCTAGAGGGGCCCCGGCAGCCGCTCCTCGCTCAACAGCACATTCGCCTCGACCTCACCCGCGCCCGGCAACGTCATGATCCTGCGCCGCAAAACCCGCTCAAAATCAGGAATATCGCGCGCGACGACCCGGAGCCGGTAATCGAACAGCCCAAGTACATGCTCTACCGTCTGAACCTCGGGGATCGCCGTGACGGCCCGCTCAAAATCCTCGAGGCTGACCCGCCCGCGCAGCGCAAGCTTCACGCCCAGAAAAACCGTCACACCAAAACCGAGCTTTCCGCCATCAAGGCGCAACTGCCGCCCTCGGATCACCCCCGCCGCTTCGAGCCGCCTGATCCGCCGCCATGTCGCAGGCTGGCTCAACCCAAGCCTTCGTCCCAGCGCGCCCGCACTTTGCGTAGCATCCCGCGCCAGCGCCCGCAGCAGCCGCCCGTCGATCGCGTCGATCTCGATCATAGCGGCAGCCCCTTGCTGGTCTTGATCCGCGCGACATGCATGAGGGCTTCGATCTCGGAGATATGCGGCAGGCCCAAAACCCTGCTGCGGTAGATCTGCTGATAATGCGCCATATCCCGCGCGATGATCGAGAGCCGCACGTCGACCCGGCCCAAGAAGGTCTGGATCTCGATCACCTCCGGCACCTTGCGCGCTTCCGCCAGAAACGCGTCGAATGCATTGCCCTGCGTCTTATCGAGCGTGACCCGCAGCGAAACCTCGACGGCATAGCCGAGCGCCGCCCAGTCGATGACAGCACCAACCCCCTGAACGACGCCCAGTTCCTGCATCCGCACAATCCGGCGCGTCGCGCGCCCCGTAGTCATCCCGGCGCGCTCGGCCAACTCACCCTGGCTCAGGCTCGGCTCCGCCTGCCAGTACCGCAGCAGACGCCGATCCTCATCATCAAGCATGATTTTTCCATATATCTGTTATTTCGCGCATCACCTTCTTTATTTTTCCCTTTAAACTCACTTCTCCACGATAGCAACTGCCGCAGATCTCCCTATTGTGCCCGTCAAAGCAACCCGAAAGGAAAAACCAATGCGCGTTTATTATGACCAGGACTGCGACGTTAACCTCATCAAGGATGCCAAAGTGGCGATCCTCGGCTATGGCTCGCAGGGGCATGCCCATGCCCTCAACCTACGCGATTCAGGTGCGAAAAACCTCGTCGTCGCCCTGCGCGATGGCTCCCCCTCCGCCGCGAAGGCGAAGGGCGAAGGTCTTGAAGTCATGGACATCGCAAAGGCCGCTGCTTGGGCCGATCTGATCATGTTCACCATGCCCGACGAGCTTCAGGCCGACACCTACAAAAAATATGTCCACGACAACATCCGTCCCGGTGCGGCGATCGCATTCGCACACGGGTTGAACGTGCATTTCGGCCTGATCGAGCCCAAGGAAGGCATCGACGTGATCATGATGGCGCCTAAGGGTCCGGGCCACACGGTCCGCGGCGAATACACCAAAGGCGGCGGCGTGCCCTGCCTCGTGGCCGTAGACAAAAACGCCTCCGGCAAGGCGCTTGAAATCGGTCTGTCCTATTGCTCCGCCATCGGCGGTGGACGCTCCGGGATCATCGAAACAGACTTCCGCGAAGAGTGTGAAACCGATCTCTTCGGCGAACAGGCTGTTTTGTGCGGCGGTATCGTGGAGCTGATCCGCATGGGTTTCGAGACGCTGGTCGAAGCAGGTTACGAGCCCGAAATGGCCTATTTCGAGTGCCTTCACGAAGTGAAGCTGATCGTGGACCTGATCTATGAAGGTGGCATCGCCAACATGGACTATTCCATCTCCAATACGGCCGAGTATGGCCAGTA
>JAGXHD010000247.1 GCA_024636395.1 Sulfitobacter sp. | reverse complement strand
GGACAGGTCTGAATTGACGCGTTCCGGCGAATCCGCCGACGCAAACTATACTAGATGGAGACGGAGCGATGAAACGCACCTTTCAACCCTCGAACCTTGTCCGCAAGCGGCGCCACGGTTTCCGTGCGCGCATGGCAACAAAGGCCGGCCGCAAGATCATCAACGCGCGCCGTGCACAGGGCCGGAAAGAGCTGAGCGCATAATACGCAGCTCAGCCTCGTCGCTATGATGCCGCCGGAGACAGACCTGATTGGCAGACATGCCGGTGAGGAGCATCTTCCGGCGGTTTTGCCGTGTGGATCTCTCACTGTTCTGACCCAGCGCCGCGATTTTCAGCTTGCCGCGCGCGGCAAGCGCGTTGCAATGGAAGGCTTCGTGCTCCAGATGCTGCGCCGTCCCGATGGCGAGCAGGGGGGCATACGCATCGGCTACACCTGTTCGAAAAAAGTCGGGAATGCCGTGGCACGTAACCGCGCAAAACGCCGACTGCGTGAGATTGCGCATGCGGTCGTGCCGCAAACGGGCAAGGCTGGTCATGATTACGTGCTGATTGGCCGGAACACCGCCACGGCAACTCTCCCCTTTTCCCGGCTGCTCGGCGATCTGGAAAAGGCGCTTCGCATCCTGCACGGCACGCGCTCTTGAGCCCGCTGGCCCATATCCTCGCCCTTCCCGTACGGGCGTACCGATTGGTCCTCAGTCCTTGGGTTGGCTTCAATTGCCGTTATCAGCCCACATGTTCAGCTTACGCCCTCGAAGCGCTGGAAAAGCACGGGGCCGCGAAGGGAGCGGTTCTTAGCATACGGCGCATCGGGCGCTGCCATCCGTTCGGCGGTGACGGATATGACCCGGTACCCGACAAGAAATAACATCCCAAATCGCGTGCACTGTGGAACCCTTCAGCCGCAGCGCAACGAGTATATCAGGCCATCGAAACGATCACTGCTTCTCGAAGGTGATCAGAACCTCGCCGATGTCGACACCGTACTTTTTCATATACGCGCGGTTCAAAACACGGTCACCACCCAGATCCCACATCCAGTCATCGAAATTGACCCGCAAAGTCCCATCTGGCACGGGTAGATCAATTTGATACTTCCAGTTGAATGTATCGCCACGCTCGGCGCCCCGGGCAACGCCCAGTACCCCTTCTGCCGAGCCGGTCCATGTTTGGTCAGCCACAACCGGCCCTGTCTTTTGGAGCCGCCAGATCCGCTGCTCCGTGGTGCCGTCCTCGTAGTCGAAATCCTCGACCAGCTTGAGCGTCTCACCGTCCCATGTGCCGGTGACCACCACATCGAATCGCCTGCGTACAGTCCCGAACACATCCTGAAACTGCCCTTTTGCCAGAACCTGCCCCTCAAAGAATTCCTCTAGATTGAAATCCCTGCCCGACAGCTTTTCGTCGTCCAACGCGGGCTTTCCTACACAAGCGCTCAACAGCACAACAAACGCAAACATCGCAAAACGCATTCCAGTTCCTCCAAATGCTTTAGTTCAGACCTAACGTGATGTAGATGAAATCAACACCCCAAGGAGTGCGAGATGCTGGATCATCCCGAAGAAATTCACCCGCTTTTCCGCGGCGCACCGCGTACCGTCGCCTTCAAGAAACTGCGCAAGCGGATCGTGCGCCAGACCCGTGAAGCGATTGAGCAATATGGCATGATCGAGCCGGGCACGAAGTGGCTGGTGTGCCTGTCAGGGGGCAAGGACAGCTATACACTACTCGCCGTTTTGCATGAATTGAAGTGGCGCGGCCTGCTGCCGGTCGAGCTTCTGGCCTGCAATCTCGATCAGGGCCAGCCCGGGTTTCCCGCAACTGTACTTCCCGAGTTTCTCGAGAAAATGGGCGTGCAGCACCGGATCGAATACCGTGACACCTATTCGATCGTGATGGATAAAATCCCGCAGGGCCGCACGTTTTGCGCGCTGTGCTCGCGGCTGAGGCGCGGCAATCTATACCGGATCGCGCGTGAAGAAGGCTGCTCTGCCGTGGTTTTGGGTCATCACCGCGACGACATACTTGAGACATTTTTCATGAACTTGTTTCACGGCGGCAGGCTGGCGACGATGCCCCCGAAACTTCTCAACGAGGAGGGCGATCTGTTTGTGTATCGCCCTCTTGCCCATGTGGCGGAGGACGATTGCGAAAAGTTTGCGGCAGCGATGCGCTACCCGATCATCCCATGCGATCTGTGCGGCTCGCAGGATGGGTTGCAACGCCAGCAGGTCAAAGCGATTCTCGATGGATGGGAGCAAAACAGCCCCGGACGCCGCCAGACCATGTTCCGCGCGCTGACAAACGCCCAGCCTTCGCATCTGCTTGATCCCCTTTTGTTCGATTTTGTTGCACTGAGCCGGGATGCGGAAACTTTAAGGTAATCTTCTCCCAGTATTCCGGTCGGCGTTAACCCCAGCTTGCACTGATTCCCGCTAGGGTTAATTAATCGGACTGCACACGCGGCCCGGATCGGAGGGTAGCCTGTGCCGGACAAACAAAAAAATCATTTCTCAAAGCGGTTCGCTGCCTTCCGCAAACGCGCTTTTGACCTGCTGACCGGCCCGCCTGCCCTGGCGTTTATCCCGGCCTTCTCTCTGGCCGCATACTGGTTCGGCGGTGAAGGCGCCCTGCTCGTCGTAGCTGCCTTGGTGCCTGCGGCCTATCTGCTATCAGGCGGCGTCGGTGCGACAGTCGGACATCTCCAGACCGGCGGTTTGACCAGAAATGGATTACTCGCACGCGCCCCGATGATGGAGCGTTGCGAAACAATTTTTGCGCAAGCGACTGCCGGGGACCTTAATTCATGCCTGCATATTATTGAAATCGAGGGGTTTACTGACCTCGTTGATCGGCACGGCCCCGCCGCAGGCGATAGCATCATTCAGCACATGGGTGAACGCCTCACGGGTGTCATGCGCGACGGGGATGTGATCGGCCAGATTGGCGATGCGCGTTTTGCAGTCTGCGTGACCCCCGTCCGGCAACTGTCGCTTGAACTGTGCATACAGCTTGCCGGGCGCCTTCAGGCGGCGGCAGAGGAGCCGTTTTCACTCGACGGCACGATAATCTATACGGATGTCTGCATCGGATTCTGTCAGCACACCCGGGCGCCGGAGGGTAAGGCATCCGAGTGGATCGAGGCCGCCTGTATTGCGCTGCGCAGTGCCCAAGCCCGTGGTGCGTCAAGCATCCGCGCTTACTCCGATCAGATGCACCAGGAACGCAAAAGCCGCAGAGCGCTGAACGAAGACGTCGTCACTGCGCTGGACAGTGGCGAAATCAAACCATGGTTCCAGCCACAATTGTGCACCGACACGGGGCGTATCACCGGGTTTGAAGCATTGGCCCGTTGGACCCATCCTGTCCGCGGCGTGATCTCTCCCGTCGAGTTTTTGCCCGCCATAGAGACCGCAAACTTGTTGGAGCGCTTGGCGGAAGTGATGATGTACCACAGCTTTAGTGCTCTGAAGCAGTGGGATGCCGCGGGAGTGTGTATCCCACAGGTCGGAGTCAACTTTGCCGGATCGGAGTTAAGCAATCCGCGTCTGCTGGAGAAGATAAAATGGGATTTGGACCGGTTTGAGCTCACCCCCAACCGATTGGCGGTAGAAGTACTCGAGACGGTCGTTGCCAGCGCACCTGACGACATGATCACACGCAATATTAACGCATTGGGCAATTTGGGCTGCCGCATAGACCTAGACGATTTCGGTACTGGAAATGCCTCGCTCTCATCTATTCGGCGCTTTGCCGTGAGCCGGATCAAGATCGACAGAAGCTTTGTAATGAAGGCTGATCGGGATCCGGAGCAACAGCGGATGATCAGTGCGATCCTGACGATGGCCGAGAGACTGCAGGTCGAAACACTTGCCGAAGGGGTCGAAACCGTGGGTGAGCATGTGCTGCTGGCGCAACTCGGCTGCGACCATGTCCAAGGTTTCGGCATTGCCCGACCGATGCCCTTCGATCAGACACTGGACTGGATCAACATGCACAACACCAAACTGCTCGATGTTCCAAAGATCATACAGGGCCGCCAAAAATAAGCTGAAAAACACCGAAAACACCTAGATCAAGCTAACCGGTAGACCCGAATCCGCTTGACCTTTGGCCCTGCCCGTTGTGTACCGACCAGACAGTTTTCAGACATCAGGTGGCGGTGCCAATGGACGATCAGAACAAGAATCTCATCATCGCGACAGCGCTCAGCTTTGTCGTGATCCTTGTATGGTTTGTGCTTTTTCCGCCACCGGAGCCGGATGTCACCGTGGACAATGCGGTAACATCGCAAACCGCACCGGCTGAAGGCTCTCTGGCGACACCACCGGCCGATATTCCCTCCGATGCGACGAGCGCGACCACAGAAACCGCGCCCAGTGCGATCGCAAGTGCGCCACGCGTACCGATCGAGACTGCGCGGGTCAGCGGCTCACTGTCGTTGCTGGGCGGGCGGATCGATGATCTTTCACTGAACGACTATGAAACATCGCTGGAAGATGACGGAACAATCGTCGAAATCCTCTTTCCAGCAAATGAGCCCAATGCACAATATGCACTGCATGGCTGGGCAGCGGCGGCAGGGGTCGACCCAACAGCGGTGCCCGGACCAAACACACTCTGGCAGCTGGCCTCTGGCGAGACGCTTGGCGTCGACACACCGGTCACGCTCAGATGGGACAATGGGGCGGGGCTTCTGTTCACGAAAGAAATCGCAATTGACTCCGATTTCATGTTCACGATCACGCAATCCGTCCAAAACAACAGCGATGCAGCTGCTTCAATGGCGCCCTACGCTGTGCTCGCCCGTCATGGCATCCCCCCGGATCTAAAGAATTTCTTCATCCTTCATGAAGGCGTCGTGGCGATGACCGATGGCGAATACTCCGAGATTGACTGGGACAAGATGCCCGAATTTGAGTTCAATCAGCGGGCGGGCGCGCGAACCGAAGAGCGCAACATCACCGAAAATGGCTGGATCGGCTTCACAGATCACTACTGGATGAGCGTTCTCGTACCGATCCAGGGAACAGCCTTCAAGTCGGTGGCCAAATACGATGAGCGCCGCGACATTTATCAGACTGAGGCGGTAAGCCCTGTCCAAACTGTGGCTCCCGGCGCGACAATCATGAACACCACACAGTTTTTCGCGGGCGCGAAGGAGTGGGACGTTCTGAAAGCCTATGAGGAGGCCGGTGTTTACAACTTTATCGATGCGATTGATTGGGGCTGGTTCTCATTTTTCACCAAGCCGATCTTCTGGCTCCTGCACCAGTTTAACATCCTGATCGGCAACATGGGCATCGCGATCATAGCTCTGACGCTGTTTATCAAAGCGCTTTTGTTCCCTCTTGCCTATAAATCCTATGTTTCGATGGCCAAGATGAAAGAGCTTCAGCCAAAGATGGAAAAGCTCAAGGAATCCGCTGGAGACGACAAACAGAAGCTCCAGCAGGGCATGATGGCTCTGTACAAGAAAGAGAAGGTGAATCCCGCTGCAGGCTGCTTGCCGATCCTGATGCAAATCCCGATCTTTTTCTCGCTCTACAAAGTTATTTTCGTCACGATCGAATTGCGGCATGCTCCGTTCTTCGGCCCTTTTCAGGATCTGAGTGCGCCTGATCCAACCTCCATTTTCAACTTCTACGGCCTGTTTCCTTGGGGCACGCCGGAGGTGGGCAGCATCATGGCGCTGGTGTTCATCGGCATTCTGCCTCTCCTGCTTGGCATTTCCATGTGGTTGCAGCAAAAGCTGAACCCCGCCCCCACAGATCCAACCCAGCAAATGATCTTTGCATGGATGCCATGGGTTTTCATGTTCATGCTGGGCGGATTTGCCTCAGGACTGGTCGTCTACTGGATCGCGAACAATACCATCACGTTCACACAGCAGTACCTGATCATGCGGAGCCAAGGCTACAAGCCTGACCTGCTTGGCAATATGACGGGCGCCTTTCGCAAGAAAGCAAAAGCTGAGACGAAAAAGTGATCGAGGTAACGGCGCTATGGCGTCACCCGATCAAAAGCCACGGGCGTGAGGCGCTTGAGCGTGTCACGTTGACTGCCGGACAAGCCATGCCATACGACCGCCTCTGGGCCATCGCCCACGAAGCGGCAAACGCAGAGACAGGCACATGGGCCGCTTGCCAGAACTTCAGCCGTGGCGCCAAATCACCGTCCCTTATGGCCATTACGGCAACGCTGGATGAGGCGAGCGAAACGATAACACTTCAGCATCCTGACTATCCTGCTTTTACGGTACAGCCCGACCACGACCCCGAGGCCCTGCTCGAGTGGGTTCGTCCGCTTGTCGCCAGTGACCGCGCGCAACCTGCAAAGGTTGTGAGGCTTGATGGCAGAAGCTTCACAGACACCCCCTTCCCATCCCTCTCGTTATGCAATGCCACCTCGCATGCCGCTATCAAGACCCTTACCGGACAGCCGTTGCAGCCTGAGCGCTGGCGCGGCAATATCTGGCTCGAAGGTGCGACCGCTTGGGCCGAATTCGATTGGATCGGACGGGAACTGAAGCTCGGATCGGTGCAGATGAGAGTCGAGGAGCGCATCACGCGATGCCTCGCCACCACGGTCAATACCGACACTGGCTTACGCGACGTCGACACTCTCAAAGCGCTCAACACATTGGGACATCAGGATTTTGGTATCTATGTTACGGTCATCAAGGGTGGCGAAGTTGCCCTGGGCGACAGACTGGAATTAATATGACACAGCTGCCCTTCCCCCTCGCCGAAGAACCTGATCCGCAAACGATGGAAAAAGGCCGCTTACTCTTTGCGGGCCAAACCGAATTTGTCAAAGGCGTGGTCGCGATGTCAGGGCTGCCCGAAGCGGACCGCCTCGAGGTTTGTTTTGCGGGCCGCTCAAATGTCGGCAAATCCACCCTAATAAATGCGCTCACGGGCATGAAAGCGCTCGCACGCGCGTCAAATACCCCGGGCCGCACTCAGGAGATAAACTACTTCACCGCCGGTGAGGATCTCTACCTCGTCGATCTGCCCGGCTATGGCTACGCCAATGCCCCCCTGCCCGTGGTCGAGAAATGGCAGCGTCTACTGAAGCAATTCCTGCAAGGACGCCAGACGCTGCGCCGCGCCTTTGTCTTGATCGACGCGCGCCACGGTGTGAAATCAGTCGATGACGAGATTATGAGCTTGCTCGACAGCGCGGCCGTGACGTTTCAAGCGGTGCTGACAAAGGCTGACAAGGTCAAGGAGGTCGAGAGAGCGAAGGTCCTCGATCAGGTGCGCGGTGCGCTGGCCAAACATCCCGCCGCCTATCCTGAGATCATCGTGACCTCCTCGGAGAAAGGCTGGGGCATCCCCACGCTCCGGTCGGTTATTGCCACGCTTGAATAAGCGCCTATGATCCGCGCAGACACGGGGATCAATAATATGAGAACACAAGACATGAACCGCGACTGGGCAGCAACCGCCGCCACCCTCTCACAGGCGTTGCCTTATATGCAGCGCTATAATGATGCGACAGTGGTGATCAAGCTCGGCGGCCATGCGATGGGCAGCGACGACGCGATGATGGAATTTGCCCGTGACGTGGTTTTGATGCGGCAAGTCGGCGTGAACCCCGTCATCGTGCACGGCGGCGGGCCGATGATCAACGATATGCTCAAACGGCTTGATATCAAATCAGAGTTCGTGAATGGCAAGCGTGTGACCGACGCAGCGACCATGGAAGTCGTGGAGATGGTGTTGTCCGGGCTGGTGAACGCCAAGATCGTGCAGGCGATATCCGCCCAGGGAGGCCGTGCGGTCGGTGTGTCTGGCAAAGACAGCGGGCTCATCATCTGCGAGCCGGAGGATGAGGTCCTGGGCCTCGTCGGGAAGCCCACAAAAGTGAACCCGCGGCTGCTTTGGGACATGGCTGAAAAGGAACTTATACCCGTCATTGCGCCTCTCGGAATGGGCATGAACGGCGAGACATTCAACATAAACGGTGACACAGCCGCAGGGGCCATTGCCGCAGCACTCAAGGCCGACCGCCTTTTGCTTCTTACAGATGTATCGGGTGTCAAGAACGCAGCGGGCGAGGTTCTGACAGAGCTGACCGCCTCACAGATCGAGCAGATGACAGCGGATGGTGTCATCGCAGGGGGCATGATCCCCAAAACACAGACAGCACTCGATGCCCTGAACGCCGGCGTGCGTGCCGCAGTTATTCTGGATGGCAGGGCCCCCAATGCATGCCTGCTGGAGCTCTTCACCGAGCACGGCGCCGGTTCGATCATTCGGGCAGGCTGAACCAGCTGCATGAAACGTTTGATCCTAATGCGCCATGCAAAATCGGACTGGTCCAAGCCCGGGACCACCGATCATAAGCGGGCATTGAACGAGCGGGGCATCAAAAGTGCGGTCGCGATGGGCGACTGGCTTCGGAAAACAGATTTGAACCCTGATGAGGTCCTCTGTTCAGATGCCGCGCGGACCCGTCAGACGCTTGAACTGCTAGGGCTGTCGAACAGTTCCACGGTGTTTACACGCGATCTCTACCTCGCCGACCCAGACGTGATGGCCCGCATTCTACGCGAGCAAACGGGGAATCTCGTTCTCATGGTCGCCCACAACCCCGGCAGCGCGCTGCTCGCGAGCGAACTTGTGCAATACCCACCAGACCACTTCGATTTTGACAGGTTCCCCACCTGCGCCACATTAGTGCTGGCTTTTGACATCTCCGCTTGGTCGGAGCTTCGCGCGGGCTCAGGACACCCAAAGCATTTTATTGTCCCTCATGACCTCACAGACTAAGGGCGGAGGTTTCCCTCCGCCCCTTTGGTCTTGACCATCTCTATCGCGCTTAGTGGCCCAAAATCTGGCTGAGAAACAGCTTGGTGCGCGGGCTTTGCGGGTTTTTAAAGAATTCCTCCGGCTCGTTCTGCTCTACGATCTGGCCCTGATCCATAAAGATCACCCGGTTGGCCACCTGACGTGCAAAGCCCATTTCGTGGGTCACACAAATCATCGTCATGCCTTCTTCAGCGAGTTCGATCATCGTATCGAGCACTTCCTTGATCATCTCCGGATCGAGCGCTGAAGTTGGTTCGTCAAAGAGCATGATGCGCGGCTTCATGCACAAGGAACGTGCAATCGCGACGCGCTGCTGCTGACCACCGGACAGCTGTCCGGGATATTTATCGGCCTGATCGGGAATTTTCACCTTCTCAAGAAAGTGCATCGCAACTTCGATTGCTTCCTTCTTTGGTGTCTTCCGGACCCAGATTGGTGCCAGCGTCAGGTTCTCAAGGATAGACAGATGCGGGAACAGGTTGAAGTGCTGGAAACACATGCCGACTTCCGAGCGGATCTTATCGATGTTCTTGAGGTCTGACGACAGCAATGTTCCATCAACTTCGATGGAGCCCTTCTGGTGCTCTTCCAATGCATTGATACAGCGGATGAGCGTCGATTTGCCCGAGCCCGAAGGGCCGCAAACCACAATCCGCTCGCCCTGATATACTGTCAGATCAATGTCGCGCAGCACGTGGAACGTGCCGTACCATTTGTTCATATTCTGGATTGAAATTGCGACTTGGTCGGAAACTTGCATTTGTGCGGTATCAGCCATGGCTCATTCCTCCTTAGCGGTGATCTGTCGCAAGACGGCGTTCAAGCCACTGCGAATATTGTGAAATGCCGTAGCACACGATGAAGAATAGAACGGCCGCGAAGCCAAGAAGCTCCCAATAAACCCCGTTCCAATCGGTCGAAGCGAGGATGGGTCCGCGGATCATGCCCACAAGGTCGAACATGGAGATGACCGAGACGAGCGTGGTATCCTTGAACAAACCCACGGCGATGTTCACGATGCCTGGAATCGAGATTTTCAGGGCCTGTGGCAAGATGATCAGCCGCATCGCTTGCGCATAATCAAGGCCGAGACTGTCAGCCGCCTCGTATTGGCCCTTCGGCAGGGCCGCAAGACCACCGCGGATAACTTCGGCAATATAGGCAGCTGAGAACATGGTAATCATAATTACCACTCGGAGAAACAGATCCACCGTCGCTTCGGGCGGGAAAAAGTATGCCAGCATAACGCTTGCCACGAACAGCAGCGTGATGAGCGGTACGCCACGGATGAATTCGATGAAAATAACGCAGACCCATTTGATCAGCGGCATCGAACTCTGCCGCCCGAGCGCCAGCGCGATACCCAGCGGGATCGAGAGGGATACGCACGTAAGACCCAGCATCAGGTTGAGCATGAACCCACCAAGATCGCGAGACGGCACAGCAGCCAGCAGCGGCTGTGACGGTGCGATCGCGCTGACGATGAACCCTGAGAGATACCATGTCACAATTGCTGCAGCTACACCGCCAAAGAAACCCAACGCAAAGTTATTGGAAACGTACCGAGCATAGACGAAGTAGCCTACTACAAATCCCAGCATTGCGAAGAGGGGGGTCCAGATCGTTCCTCCCCAGATGAGCCAATAGGCCGCGAAGGGAAACAGCGCTGTTATGATCAACAGCTTGCGGGGCAGATCGAAAAACAGCACGGGAGCCAGTGCAAAGAACATCAGCACCAGCGCAACCGTCGGGCGCCAGTAAAACTCCGCTGGATATTTGAACCCAAACAACAGTTGGTTCCACCGTTCGGTAAGGACCGAGAAACAGGCAGCCGATTGCCCTTGCAGGATCTCGCGACATTCGGACAGAGAAGAGGTGGTCCACAAACCGCCCCAAATCCACGGCAGGGTGGACGAGATAAGCAGGAAAAGCACATAGGCTGCAGCGACCGTCAGGAGCGCGTTGGCCCACGTGGCGAACAGATTATCCCTCATCCATTTGACCGGACCGGCCGCGTTGAGAGGTGCGGGCTGCTGGGCGATCTCGGTTGTGCGGACAAAGGCTATGGAGTGCTCGTGTGTATCGGACATTTTAGCGCTCCTTCAGTTTCATGCTATTGTTGTAAACGTTCATGACCGCCGAAATCGAGAGCGAGATCACAAGATAGAAAAGCATCAGCAGCAAAACACATTCAATCGCGCGCCCTGTCTGGTTGAGCGTGATGCCCCCAAGCGTGGCGGTAATGTCCGCGTAGCCCACGGCAATCGCGAGCGACGAGTTTTTCGTGATATTGAGGTACTGCGAGATGAGCGGCGGAATGATGACCCGCAGCGCTTGCGGAAGTACCACGAGACTCATCACACGGTTCGGGCGAAGGCCTAGGGCGGCGGCCGCTTCAGTCTGCCCATTGGAGACAGCCTGAATGCCGGCACGCACGTTCTCTGCAATAAATGCGCCTGTGTAGATCGACAACGCAAACCAGAGCGCGATGAGCGGGGCACCGATCTGGATCCCCCCCTGAAGGTTGAACCTGTTGGCAAGCGGATCGGGCATGTCCCAAGACAGCCCGAAAATCAACGAGAAGATGACCAGCGGCAAAAGCCAGATCGCCAAATTAATCAGAAGCGTATTGGGCCGAACACCGGTCGCTTCCTGTTTGCGATTGGCGCTTTGGGTCACCGCCCGCGCACCGAAAAAAGAAGCCACGAGTACGGCGATCAGCATCAACCAATTCAGCCCGCTGCCCTCGCCCCCGCCAAATCCATTGGTGAAGAACGGTGCAGGCATGTAGACACCACGATTGGTGAACGCGAAAATACCCCCGATCAGGCCTCTCTCCGGCTCTTCACCCAGATAGGCCCGCGCGCCGGGCATCACAGCCGTAAGGATAGTGAAGATGATGATAATCCAGATCAAAACTGGGATATTGCGGAAAATCTCGACATATCCAGCCATCAGTTTGCGCACGAGCCAATTGTTGGACAGCCGCAGGACACCCGCGAATACGCCAAGTATGGTGGCTGTGATGCATGCCAGAATTGCGACAAGCAGGGTGTTCAAAATTCCGACAATCGCGGCTTTGAAATTGGAAGACTGACTGTTGTAATCGATCAGCGTCTGGTTGATGTCATACCCCGCCGAACTTCCCAGAAACGAGAACGAGATGTTCAAACCAGCCGCCCGCAAATTGGCCGCGAGGTTGGAGTAGAGGTAGTACAAGGCCAGAGCCAGAGCTATCGCCGCTACTGCCTGCAAAGTCAGCGAACGGTAACGCGTGTCGTTCAACAGCATAGAAAGCCGGAAAGAGCCCTCAGGCGGGTCCGAGAGTGTCGACATGAATTGTATCCCCGTTGTCCCGGTTTGTTGTTTAAGCGTCTTTTGACGTCAGTACCGGATCACTTATTTGGTCGTCTCGTAGGCGTGTCGTAATGCGCGAGGGGCGCAGGATGTCCTGCGCCCCTCGGCTCTTGCAATTTAACGGAACGGTGGGGAGTACAGCAGCCCGCCGTTGGTCCACTGTGCGTTCAGACCACGCGCCAAACCGATTGGTGTCTCTTCGCCGATGTTCTTGGCAAAGATCTCGCCGTAGTTGCCTTGTGTCTCGATTGCGCGCTTGGCCCACTCTGCGTCCAAACCGATCATCGCACCCAAGTCACCCTCGGTGCCGAGCAGACGCGCGACTTCGGGGTTGGTTGTGGACGTGACCATTTCGGCGACGTTTGCGGAGGTCACACCCAGCTCTTCAGCTGTAATCAAGGCGTTCAATGTCCACATGACAATATCACCCCAGTCGTTGTCACCGTGGCGCACCACTGGGCCGAGCGGCTCTTTGGAGACGATTTCGGGCAGGATCACGTGATCGCCAGGTGTCTCGAACGTCGCACGTGACGCGGCCAGACCGGATGCATCAGTGGTATACGCATCGCATGCACCTGCCAGATACTGCTGAATCGCTTCGGCGTTTGTCTCGATTGGAACGGGCTCATAGCTGATGTTGTTGGCGCGGAAGAAGTCGGCCAGGTTCAGCTCGGTGGTTGTGCCGGTCTGGATGCAGACGGTCGCGCCATCCAGATCTTTTGCGGAGGATACGCCCAAAGCTTTTGGAACCAGAAAGCCCTGGCCATCATAGTAGTTCACGCCGACGAAATCAAACTTGAGGTCCGTATCGCGCGAGAATGTCCATGTGGTGTTGCGCGCAAGCAAGTCGATCTCGCCGGAGGACAGCGCGGTAAAGCGTGTCTTGCCGGTTGTCGGGATGAATTCAACGGCCGTCGCGTCGCCCAGAACAGCAGCCGCAACAGCGCGGCACACGGCCACGTCAAAGCCGACCCACTCGCCGTTTGCATCAGGTGCCGCAAAACCAACAAGGCCGGTTGTAACACCGCAGTTCAGTGTGCCGCGTGCTTTGACGTCGTCTACTGTGGCGGCGCTTGCCGCTACGGCAGACAGGCCGGCGATCGTAAGCGCGCCAAGAATAATTGATTTTTTCATTTTTACCTCTTCCTGATTTTCCGCCACGTTTCGGACGGATAAAACCGGCGCTTTGCACGCCGGCGGTGATACTGTGCAGAATTGACTGCATAGTGGCGGTAAGTCTGGGCGGATTCCTGCACAAAGGTCAAGGCTTGTCCCGTGAAAATCCCGCGGCAAACCGTCCTTGACCAAAGGGAAAGCATAAATTTTGGCTAATCCGCCTGCGCCAGTCCAAACATCCGCACCGCATGCAAAAATGCATCACGTTTTATGAGCGCCAGAGCGGTCGCATCCTCGTCCTTGCCCCATTGTTCTTCTTGCCACAGCTCGTCAAGCCGGGAGATATTCCACAGCTCATCGGCAGGCCGCGCGCCGCTTGCCGCCGCAAAACCGAGCACCAGAGAGCCGGACAAGCTCACAAGATCATGGAACGCCGCGAGCTCGAAGGGATCAAGGGCGTGGGTCTGGTCTCGCAGCAGCCCGACGGCCTTCGGATCCTGAGGAATGTGCATGACCCCAGTGCGGGGCAAAAGCCGAACGGCAAGCCGCTCTTCTGCCCAGTCGAGCATCGGGTCCCACTGTTCGATCTGACGCGCCACCAGTTCCTCGGGTGCCTCTGCACGGTAACACAACAAATCACTGTCACCGTATGCCGCCAGCATGTCTGCAACTTCACCGTGCTGCACCATCACCTTGTCGATTGCGGCATTTGCCGTTTTGGTTACCGGCATCGTATTTGGATTGATGATGTTTTCCTGAGCGTCCCACTCGAGGGCCACTGCCTCGGCCATTGCAAGGGTCGGCAAATGGAGCGCCTGCTTGGCCGGTGTTTTGACACCGCGCCCGTCAAGCTCAACCGCAAAGCCGCGCTCAGCCTGCACCACAGCAGCCGCTTTCCAGAACCGCTTTGCTTTCCACTCACTCATACTTTTACTCCGCCCCAGATCTTTTCGAGAAGCGCGGGCAGCGCCTCAAACCGCTCTAGCAGGTGCTGGGCCGCCGTCAGGCGCACGGTGTCGTGGTAGCCCCAGCTCACGCCGATGCCGGTGATCCCGGCCGCACGGGCCATCTCCATATCAAAACTGGTATCGCCAACCATGACCGCATCGCGGGGAGCAACACCCGTCTCGCGCAGTGCTTCCAGCAGCATCGCGGGATGCGGCTTGGACGGATGAAAATCCGCGACTTGCTGGGTTACGAACATCCCGTCCAAGCCATGCGCCTCGATCAGCTTGTCCAGCCCGCGGCGCGATTTTCCCGTAGCCATCCCGAGCAAAATGCCCGGCTGTGCATGAAGCGCCTCCAGCGTCTCTCGGGCTCCGGCATAAAAGGGAGAGGAAACGACGCCTCCCTGCTCGGCCCGCAGCGCCATGTAGGCATCCTTGTAGCCTTGGACCAACCGGTCACGCGTACCAGCATCGGCCTGCGGCACCAGTTCACGCATCAGCACATCCAGCGAGAGCCCGACGACACCAAGCACCTGCGCGCGTGGAGGCGTCACCATGCCTTCGCCGGCGAAAGCCAAATCCATCGCACCCAAGATATCGGCCTGACTGTCGACCAAGGTGCCATCCACGTCGAAGATCACCAGCCGCAAGGGAGAGCCGCTCATCCCCAGCCTTCCTCGAACGGATCGTCAGGCGCAAATTTGGTTTGCCATGCGAACGTGTCCCATGTGCGCTGCATGTGCTCGGGAATAGGGGCGACCAGATTGAGCATCGCCTTCGTCGCCGGGTGCTGGATCGTCAGGCTGCGCGCATGCAAGTGCAGCTTTTTGGAGATATCACCTCCCAGTTGCGCGCCCCAACCATCGCCCATGTTTTCCTGACCGGAGCCCCCATATTTCCCGTCTCCGATTATCGGATGCCCGATCTCGGCCATATGCACCCGCAGCTGATGCGTGCGCCCTGTCACAGGGCTCAGCGCCATCCAAGACGTGCGAGTGCCTGCCTGCTCCAACACTGAATAATCGGTAGTGGCCCGCTTTGCACCCTCGGTGCTGTCGATGTCGCGCGGATGTACAGCGACCATCTTTTCGCCCTCGCCCCGCGCACCGTGACCGCCCTGTTTCACAACACCGAATTTGATTGTCCCATTGCGCGGATGCGGCGCGCCTGCGACTGCGGCCCAATAAATTTTGCGCGTCTCGCGGTGCCGGAAATTGGCTGTCAGCGCCTTGGCGGCCTCACGCGTGCGTGCCAGCACCAGAACGCCGGAGGTGTCTTTATCCAGCCGATGCACAAGCCGCGGTTTTTCGTCGAGCTCGAACATGAGCGCTTCCGAGAGCGCATCCACATGCCGCTCCCCCTGACCCGAGCCACCCTGCACGGGCAGGCCCGGCGGCTTGTTGAGCGCAATCACGTGATCATCGCGGTAGATCACGCAGGCGCGGATCATCTTGGCCTCGGCATCCGTAACTGTCGTCCGCTTCGGCGGTGGCGGCGCGTCGCCCGTGGGAAGCGGTGGAATTCGGATCTCCTGGCCCACCTCGATACGGGTAGAGCCCTTTACGCGGCCCCCATCCACTCGGATCTCGCCCTTTCGACACATCTTCTCAATGCGTCCCTGCGGGATCTGCGGAAAGAACCGCTTGAACCAACGGTCGAGCCGCTGATCTCCGTCGCCCTCGGCGACCGTCATCATCTGTACTTGGCTCATGCGAATACCCCTCTGGCGATCCATAGCCCCAACATCAACCCGCCAATGCTCAGGCACACCGACAGCACCACATAAGCACCGGCTGCCGCGATCTGGCCCCGCTCCATCAGCGTCACCGCCTCCAGCGAGAAAGCCGAGAACGTTGTGAAGCCGCCGAGTAGGCCGGTCATCACGAACGGGCTCAGATGCGTCAGCTCTTTTTGGGCGGCGGCGGTCACGAACACGCCCATAAGAAACGAGCCGATCACATTGACCGAAAGCAACGCCAGCGGAAAATCGGTCGGGCCGGTCAAGCGGAGTGCTGCGACCCCGAAAAGGTAGCGGCAAACAGCGCCAATAGCACCGCCCATAGCGACGAGGGAGACTGTTGAAATCATGGTGATCCAATCGCGCGGCAGGATGCGAGAGTCAACTGCCCCGCTGCGCGCGCAGCTTGGCGAAATACTCGAGGCGCTTCTTGAGATCGCGCTCAAACCCCCGTTCGACGGGTTGAAAGAGGACGGGCCGCTCCATCCCGTCGGGGAAATAGTTCTGGCCCGAAAACCCGTCCTCTGCATCGTGATCATAGGCATAGCCCTCGCCGTAGCCCTGCTCTTTCATCATGCCGGTAGGTGCGTTCAGGATATGCTTAGGAGGTGGCTCCGATCCTGTCGCCTTGGCTGCTTTGCGTGCGTCCTTATAGGCCGCATAGTTCGCATTACTTTTAGGCGCCAACGCCAGATAAATCACCGCCTGCGAAAGCGCCAGCTCCCCCTCCGGCGAGCCCAGCCGCTCGAAGGTATCCCAACACTGCAAGCACACTGCTTGGGCCTGAGGATCGGCCAACCCGATATCCTCGACCGCCATGCGCACGATCCGCCGCGCCAGGTAGCGGGGATCTTCGCCGCCCTCCAACATCCTCGCAAACCAATACAGCGCCGCATCGGGATCGCTGCCGCGCACCGATTTATGCAGCGCGGAGATAAGATTGTAGTGTTCGTCTCCGCCCTTATCGTAGTGTGCCGCGCGCTTGCTGAGCCGCTTTCCGAGCGCTGCCCGATCGATCGGCGTGTCCAGCTTCCACGCGGCGATCTGCTCGATCAGGTTGAGCAGAGCCCGCCCGTCTCCGTCTGCCATATCCAGCAGGGTCTGCCGTGCGCCTGCGTCAAGTGGCAAGCCCACCCCGAGATCCGCCTCCGCCCGGGCCACCAGATTTTCGAGATCTTCGGCGTTCAGCCGCTCCAGCACCAGCACCTGCGCGCGGCTCATCACGGCGCGGTTGAGCTCGAAACTGGGGTTCTCCGTGGTAGCCCCGACCAGAAGGATCGTGCCATCTTCCATATGCGGCAAAAAGCTGTCCTGCTGCGC
>JAGXHD010000246.1 GCA_024636395.1 Sulfitobacter sp. | reverse complement strand
ATGAAAGCGCCAGCCAGCGCCTGGGCGACCGTGCGGCGCAAACCTCAGACGCTGCCGACCGTCTTGCGGCACAGATCACCGCACGCCCCAACACCGAACTGCGCCGGATCACCGTGCCCGACGGACCCGGCGATGCCGGCACCGAGTTGTTGGCCGCGCTCTCTGAGGCCTTAGCCGAAGAGCCCCGCGCACGGGTTGCCGGGGTCGTAGCGCTTACCGATGGCCGGGTCCATGATGCTGATCTGCCCGTCGATCTGCCTGCCCCTTTCCATGTTTTGCTCAGCGGTGAGGCCACAGATTGGGATCGCCGCCTGCGTGTCCTTGGCGCGCCCGCTTTTGCGATCATTGGCGAACCTGTCGTGCTGACCCTACGCATCGACGATCTGGGGGCAGCCCCCGCGAGCGAAGGCGTGACCGAGCTTGATATCTCCATCGACGGAGAAGAGGCCCAGCGGTTTCGCGTGCCGATTGGCGAGGATCTTGAGCTGCCCGTGACCCTACCGCACGGTGGGCGCAACGTGATCCGCTTTTCCCTCCCAGCAGCCGAAGGCGAGCTGACCGACCGCAACAACGCCGCCGTGATCCAGATCAACGGTGTGCGTGACCGTTTGCGCGTGCTGCTGGTCAGCGGGGAGCCGCACGCGGGCGGGCGCACATGGCGCAACCTGCTGAAGTCGGACAGCTCTGTGGATCTGGTGCATTTCACAATCCTGCGCCCCCCGGAAAAGCAGGACGGCGTGCCGGTATCGGAGCTGTCGCTCATCGCGTTCCCCACCCGCGAGTTGTTCATGGAAAAAATCGACGATTTCGATCTGATCATTTTTGACCGCTACAAACGGCGCGGCATCCTGCCTTCGCTCTATCTGGAGAATATCGCCAATTATGTGCGTAAGGGCGGGGCTGTTCTGGTATCGGCGGGCCCGGATTTTGCCAGCGCCGACAGCCTCTTCCGGACGCCGCTGGGCGACGTTCTGCCCGCAACGCCGAGCGCGCGGGTCATCGATGCGCCGTACCTGCCTGTGGTGACGGATATCGGCAATCGCCATCCGGTCACTTCGGGCCTACCACAGAACGGCGATTGGGGCCGCTGGCTGCGCCAGATCGACGTTACCGCGACCTCCGGCAATGTGGTCATGACGGGCATCGAGGATCGTCCGCTCCTGATTCTGGACCGTGTCGAAGATGGCCGCGTGGCGCTTCTGGCCTCCGATCAAGCATGGCTGTGGAACCGTGGGTATGAAGGCGGGGGGCCACAGCTGGAATTGTTGCGACGTCTGGCCCACTGGATGATGGGAGAGCCGGAGCTTGAGGAAGAAGCCCTGACTGCGACAGCGGAAGGCCAGACCATGCGGATCGAGCGGCGCACCCTGAGCGAGGACGTCCCCCCACTGATGATCACTGGGCCCGATGGCACCGTTATCGAGATGCCCCTGTCACCCGCAGCACCGGGACGGTTCGAGACAATTTTCACAGGCCCCGAGATCGGGCTGTACCGGCTCGAAAACGGCGACCAGACCAGTGTGATCGGCCTTGGCCCCGCCGCGCCGCGTGAATTTATTGAAACGATTGCTGATTCGTCTGTGCTGGAACCTGTTATGGCGGCAATGCGTGGCGGAGAGAGCCGTTTGGAGGAAGGTCTGCCCAGCATCCGCAATGTGCGCGCAGGGCGTCCGGCGGCAGGGCGTGGCTGGATCGGCCTGACCCCGCGCGAGGCCTACGAGACCCGAGACGTGCGCCAGACACCGATCCTGCCGGCGTGGTTGGTACTCTTGCTGAGCGCGGGTTTGATCACGGCAGCTTGGCTGCGCGAAGGTCGCCGCTAAAGGATGATTTGCGCCCAAAAGGGCAGCGCCAGCAGCGACATTACCACCTGCCATGTCATGATATCGGCATAGAGATCAGCATCGCCGCCCATCTGCTTGGCGACGATATAGCCATTAGAAGCCGCGGGGGCGGCAAACACCAGAATACCGGCGAACACCTGCACCGGGGGCAACCCGAGAAGGGTGCCGAGCACTGCAAATATGCCGGATGCAAGCACAGGCCGCATCAGCACGCCAAAGCACACCCGCCAATCGAGCCGTGTGAGCCTGCGCAGGCTGATTCCAGCACCCACCGCGAGCAGCCCTATGCCCAATGCGCCCCGGCCGATCATCTCCAGCGCATCCGCCACGGGGACAGGCAGGGAGACCCCGCTGAAATTGAGCGCGAGCCCTATTACGCAAGCCTGCACCAACGGGTTGCGCGAAAGAGTGCCCAGCACTTTTCCCACGCTGGCCCGCGACGGCCCAAACGCGGCAAGCACGATGATGCAGATGATATTGATCATCGGGATCAGGACCGCGATCGCGATTGCCATCAGTGCGATGCCACCGGTTAGAAACTGCTCTGCGGCCGCGAGAGCGACGAAAGCATTCCACCGGACACTGCCCTGAAACATCGAAGTGAACGAAGAATTGGCCAGCACAGACTGCGGCAAGAGCCGCAACGCGAGCACCAGAACCGACAGGAGCATCAACGTCCCCACCAGCGCCAGACCAAAGCTGCCGAACCGCTCGATCGAGAGATCGGAGCGTGAAATGGCAAGGATCAAGGTCGCAGGGATAAGCCCGCGAAACGACAGTGTCTCGATCGCGCCCCAGGCACTGCGGGGAATGATCTGCGATTTCGCAAGCCCATAGCCGGACGCGATAATCAGCAACAATGGCAGGACGGAAAGAGCAAGCGACATGATGTCATGCAGTCGCACCACACATACGATTAGTCCAGCCGGTTTGTCGGGGAACCTTGGGCCATTAATGGGGTATTTACTGCCAGTGGCGCACAAGAAGCAGGCAGGACGACCAAAGAGGGACCGATGAGTCTACAACAAAAACTCACCGAAGAGCGGCGGGGCAGGTTGGCTGCGGAACGTATGCTCGAGCTCAAGAAGGCCGAACTGTTTGCTGCAAACCGCAAGCTGGGCCGCCACGCGCGCGAGTTGAGCGATGAGATCGTGGATACCCGCGCCCTCGTCGAAAGCATGGGGGCCGAGAACCGCAAGGTCAAATCCGACCTTAACGCCGCCCACGAGAAGATCGCGGTCGTCGAGCGGCGGTTATGGCACTCCATCGAGACGATCAAGGATGGCTTTGCCTTTTTCGACGGTGACAACCGCCTGATCATGGCAAATCAATCTTATCTGGCCGTTTTCGACGGCCTTGAAGTGATCAAACCGGGCGTGAATTTCGTGACGATCCTTCAGGCGCTCACCGATGAGGGGATCGTCGATCTGGGCGGGATGGAGCCGACTGCGTGGCGCCAGCGCATGCTGACGCGGTTTCAGGGCCGCAATCCGGAGCCGGAAGTGATCCAGCTGTGGAATGGCAACTACATCAAGATGATCGACCAGCGCGGCCCCGGAGGCGATGTGGTGTCCCTCGGGCTCGATATCACTGCAACAGTTCAATATGAGCGCGAGCTCCATTCAGCGCGAGAGCAGGCGGAGGCGGCCAACCGCACCAAATCTGCCTTCCTCGCCAATATGAGCCACGAGATCCGGACACCGATGAACGGTGTGGTTGGCATGGCCGATCTGCTTGACGACACCCCGCTCGACGAGGAGCAGCGCCTCTACGTCCAGACCATCAAGAACTCCGGCGAGGCTCTCCTGGTGATCATCAATGACGTGTTGGATTATTCAAAGATCGAGGCGGGACGCCTTGCTTTGAACAAATCCCCTTTCGATCTGGAGCGTGCCTGCCAGGAAGTCATCATGCTGCTTCAACCGATGCCCCGCGATAAGGGGCTCGGGCTGTTGCTGGATTATGATTTGTTCCTGCCGACCGATATGATCGGCGACGCCGGCCGCATCAGGCAGGTTCTGACCAATCTCATCGGGAATGCGATCAAGTTTACCATCGAAGGTCATGTTCTGGTCCGTGTGACAGGTATTGCGGATGCCGCAGCGGGCGAGGTTTCCATCCACATCGCAGTCGAGGATACGGGCATCGGCATCCCCGATCACATGACCGGCCACATCTTCGGCGAATTCAATCAGGTCGAAAACGAGCGGAACCGGCAGTTCGATGGCACCGGCCTTGGCCTTGCCATCACAAAACGTCTGGTCGAGCTGATGAAAGGGGAGATCTGGGTCACATCCGAGGAAGGCGTCGGGTCGTGCTTTGGTTTCAGGATTCAGATGGAGGCGAATGGTGCGATCGATACGGAGTATCCATCTCTCGCGCGCCACCTGCGCAGGGTATTGGTGGTGGATGACATGGCGGAGAACCGCGCCATTCTGGAGCGGCAACTCGCGCAGCTCCAGCTGCAAACTATCGGGGTCAATTCCGCTGCCGCCGCACTCGGTGAACTGGACGACACGATCGACATGATCGTGACGGACCATAAGCTCCCCAACGTCGATGCACTCGCCCTCGCCGAAGCCCTGCGCGCGCGGGGAAGCACGATACCTTTGCTTCTGCTGAGCTCTAATCTGATGGGGCTCAAGGATGATCCGCGTGCCCAAGGCTTTAGCGCAATGCTGCAAAAACCATTGCCGCGCCGCGCCCTGTTTACCGAGCTGGAAAAGATCGCACCCTTTGTCGAGAAGCCGACTGCCCCGGTCAAGTTGCGCAAGATGCGCGTGCTTGCTGCGGAGGATAACCGCACAAATCAGCTCGTGTTCAGCAAGATGGTCAAATCACTCAACATCGCTCTGCAATTTGCAGCCAACGGTGAGGAAGCGGTCGAGCTTTATCAAAGCTTCAAGCCGGACCTCATATTCATGGACATCTCGATGCCGCGCATGGATGGCAAACAAGCGACTCAAAAAATCCGCGAGATCGAGGCGCGGCAAGGAGGCCATATTCCCGTAGTCGCCATGACCGCCCACGCTTTGCCGGACGATGACAAATCAATCCTTAAGGCGGGGCTTGATCACTACCTCACCAAACCGCTGCGCCGCGCGATGATCGAGGATCACATACTGCTGGCGCAGCCGCTGGGCACCGAGCAGATCACACAAGCGCAGGTTCAGGATGCAGGATAGGGGCGCAGGAACACAGGCGCTTCCGGCTTGGACATTTCCGGCATGTACGTATAGCCACCGATATTGAAGTCGAGGATGCCGTCAGTCTCCTTGATCCGGTTTTGCATCACAAAACGCGCCATCGCACCGCGCGCTTTTTTAGCGTAGAAGCTCACGATTTTCGGGCCTTTGCCATCGTCCTTCTCTTCCATGAACTGCGGCGTGATCACGCGCGACTCCAGCGCTTCAAGGTTCACAGCGCCGAAGTATTCCTGACTGGCACAGTTGATTAGCACATCGCTGCCAGTGGCTTGCGCCTGCGCATTCAACGCTTCGGAAATCCCGCTGCCCCAAAACTCATAGAGGCTCTTCGCGCGTTTCGTCTTGAGCTTGCTGCCCATTTCGAGGCGGTAGGGTTGGATCGCATCCAGTGGCCGCAGCACACCGTAGAGCCCAGACAGGATCCGCAAATGATCCTGCGCAAACTCCATCTCTTCGGAGTCCAAGCTCGCTGCCTCCAGCCCCTGATAGGTATCACCGGCAAAGGCGAGCGCAGCGGGCCGTGTCAGATCGGCCTGTGGCGCCGCGACATAGGACTTGAAACGATCGCGGTTCAGTGTCGCAAGGTTTTCGCTCAGCGACATCAGCGCTTTCAGATCACTCACGCTCAGCTTGCGCGCTGCCGTAACAAGTTCCGCCGCTGCGTCGAGAAAATCGGGCGTGGTGGTCGCCACGTCCCGCTCGGCCCAGTCCAGCTTTTTCGCCGGTGAAATCACAACAAGCATATCCGCTCCTCTTTACCCTGTAATGGTATCTAGTCCGCGCTGCGCAGGACGTCCAGAAAGGCGGCACCGAAACGCTCCGCGCGCTTGTCGCCCAGAAGCCGCTCCATCGCATCCTCGTTCGCGCCGCGCATCTGCGCTACCTTGGCCAGCAGCGATGCCGAACAGCTCAGCGGCTTATCTGTGCCCAGCGCACCGCGCGACAGGACAGACTGCACTTCGAGGAGCTGGTCGTAGAGATCGCCCGCACCACGCCCGGCCAGCTTGCGGCGTTGCGGGTGCATCATCGCGGCCTCGCCGTTTATTACTTCCAGAAACGCCGCGCCATAACTTTCAAGTTTTTTCGCGCCGATCCCGCTGATCCCTGCCATCTGGTCGAGATTTGCGGGCCGCGTCTCCGCCATCTCGATCAGCGTGCGATCGGTAAAGATGATGTAGGCGGGCACTTTTGCCGCCTCAGCAAGTCCGCGCCGCTTGGCCTTCAGCGCGCTCAGCAATGGTGCATCCTCATCGTTGACCATCGCTTTCACGGCGGGGCGGCGTGTGGATCCGGCGGCCTTGATGCTGTCGCGGCGCAGGGTGATGGATTGCTCATCGCGCAGGATCGGCAAAGCGGCATCGGTCATCCGCAGCGCGCCGTGGCGGGCGGGATCGGGGCGCACCAGATCACGGCCCATCATCTGCCGGAAAACGGCCTGCCATTCAGGTTTGGTGTATTCCGTTCCCACGCCATAGGTCGGCAGAGATTGGTGGCCACGCTGCTTTATCTTGTCCGTCTCGATGCCGAGCAGAATATCGATCAGATGCCCCGCGCCAAACCACTCCTCGGTGCGCAGCATCGCCGAGAGCGCTTTGCGCACAGCGGTCGTGCCGTCAAACATATCCACCGGGCTGTCGCACAGGTCACAGTTGCCACAGGTTACCTCCGCCTCGTCAAAGTACCCCAGCAGCGTCTTGCGGCGACATTCCAGCGCCTCCGCAAGTCCCAACAGCGCGTTGAGACGACCGTGGTCGGCGGTGCGGCGCTCCGGTGGGGCAAGCCCTTCGTCGATCTGGGTGCGGCGCAGGCGAATGTCCTCCGGGCCAAACAGAGTCAGCGTCTCGGCGGGCGCACCATCACGGCCCGCGCGGCCGATCTCCTGGTAATAGCTCTCGATGCTTTTGGGCAGGTCAGCGTGAGCCACCCAGCGAATATCGGGTTTGTCGATCCCCATCCCGAACGCGACAGTGGCCGCGACGATCAGGCCATCCTCTTGCTGAAATCGCCGCTCAGCTATGCGGCGATCTTCCGCCTCCATCCCGCCGTGGTAGTGGATCGCCGTTTGCCCGGCATCGTTGAGGGCACGCGCGATGCCTTCGGTCTTGGCGCGCGTCCCGCAATAGACGATCCCCGATTGCCCGCGCCGTGCAGCTGCAAAGTTCAGGATCTGATTGCGAGGCGAGTTCTTGGCGGCGAACATCAAGTGAATATTAGGCCGATCAAAGCCGCGTAGGAAGGACCGTGGGGCAACACCGCCAAACAGCTTCTCAACGATCTCGGCCTGCGTTTCGGTATCCGCGGTGGCTGTGAAGGCGGCGAGCGGCACATCGAGCGCGCGCTTCAACTCTCCGATGCGCAGGTAATCGGGTCGGAAATCATGGCCCCACTGGCTC
This sequence comes from Sulfitobacter sp., assembly GCA_024636395.1. GTDB lineage: Bacteria > Pseudomonadota > Alphaproteobacteria > Rhodobacterales > Rhodobacteraceae > JAGXHD01. Next base: position 27,667 of record JAGXHD010000246.1, on the reverse strand, counting down.
ACGCAGTGCGCCTCGTCCACGGCGATCATGCGCACACCGACCCGTTTGAGCATCCCCATCACTGATCCGGCAGCTAGGCGCTCGGGAGCCATATACAGAAGCTTGAGCGTGCCCGCCTCAAGCCCTTCCCAGACCGCGTCCGTTTCTTCGGGGGTGTTGCCGGACGTCAGCGCACCTGCACCCACACCCAGTTCCTGCAAGGCGCGGACCTGATCGCGCATCAAGGCAATAAGCGGGGAGATCACGACGGTGACGCCATCACGCATCAGGGCAGGTAATTGGAAGCACAGGGATTTCCCACCCCCCGTGGGCATGATCGCCAGCACGTTCTCGCCCGCGGTCACCGCCTCAACGATCTCCTCTTGTCCCGGACGAAACCCGTCAAAGCCGAATACATCTTTTAGCAGCGGGGCAGCGCCTGACATTTAGGAGACCTAGTGTTGGGAAATACAGCGCCGCCAAAGTCACATATCGACAGAAGCGGGGCAAGGACTTCTCCTACCGCGTTCCGCGATTTCCAGTGGCTTGATCGGAGCTGCTCCTCAGTAAAAGAGCGCCGCATTATTTGTCAGTACGATCCGCGCGGCCGCCACACCGATGAGCACTACCAAGGGTGCCAGATCAAGCCCGCCCATGTTGGGCAGCACGCGGCGGATGGGTGCGTAAATAGGCTCTAACAGTCGGTTTATGCCATACCAAATCTGCGCGACCAAGGGCTGGCGCGTGTTGAGCACCTGAAAATTGATCAGCCAGGACATTACCACATGGGCAATGATGAAGAACCACAGAATATTCAACAAAAGCATCAGGATCATGAAGAGTGAGGTCACAAGCGGCAGTCCTTTTCCAAAACGTCTGACCAGCAATTAAGCCTCGCGCACAAAAAGGACAAGGGTGCCGCGAGGTACCTGGTTGACGCAGGCCCGCCTCAGGTCAATTGGAGGGCAATAAGGAGTGCCCCCATGTTCCCGTTTTTGCGCCTGTTCAAAGATGTCTGGCTGGCCAGCCGCCAGCCGCGCTTCAAGACTTTGACCGAGATGCATGTGTCGCATCACATCTGCTGGCCACATGATCTTGACGTCTTTCTTGAACTAAACAATGGCCGAGCGCTCACCCTTTATGATCTGGGGCGCAGCGCGATGGCGCAGCGCGCGGGTCTGGTCGCGGTTCTGCGACGCGAGCGGTGGAACCTGACGATGGCCGGATCGCACGTGCGCTTTCGTCGCCGCATCCGCCCTTTCGAGCGGTTCGAGGTGCGCAGCCGTGCCGTATGCTGGGACGATAAATTCATGTATATTGAGCAGTCGATGTGGAAGCGCGATGGTGAATGTGCCAGCCACGTCCTCTACCGCGCCGCAGCGACGGACAAGAACGGGATCGTGAAACCCCCGCGCATACTCGCCGCGCTAGGCCAGCAGGCGATCTCCCCCGCAATGCCCGATTGGATCCGGAACTGGACCCGCGCCGAGACGACGCGTCCATGGCCTCCTATGCAGGACTGATCCGGCGCGAAACCACTTCTTGCACCAAACTCTTTGGCCTGTTCTACGTCAGTACAAACGGGGGAGCAGGTTGAAATGAAAGCAATATCGCAGCGCAAGCGCATCTGGGGCTGGTATTTTTTCGATTGGGCCAGCCAACCCTACAACACCCTCCTGCTGACCTTCATATTCGGGCCATATTTCACGGGCACCGTTTCGGCAAACATGATTACAGGGGGAATGGCAACCGAGGCTGCACGCGCACAAGCGCAGGCCTACTGGGGTTGGGGGCTGGCGATCTCCGGGATAACGATCGCTGTGCTTGCGCCGGTGCTAGGGGCCATTGCGGATAATTCAGGGCGCAAGCTGCCGTGGATCTGGCTGTTTTCTGTGATGTATTTTGTGGGCTCCGGCGCGTTGTGGTGGACCGCACCACAGGATTTCTCCGTTATCTGGGCGCTGTTTTTCTTCGGCATCGGCCTCATCGGGATGGAATTTGCGACAATTTTTACCAATTCGTATCTGCCTGAACTCGACAAGGACCCGGCCGAGTTGGGGCGCTTGTCCGGCTCGGGCTGGGCCTTCGGCTATGTTGGCGGCGTCGTGGCGCTGGCGCTGATGCTCGCGCTCTTTCAAGCGGGCGCGAACGGCACGACGATGGCGGGCCTCAGCCCCCTCTTCGGCCTTGATCCGGCAACAAAGGCCGATACCCGCATCGTGGGACCGCTCACCGCGATCTGGTTTGCGGTCTTCATGGTCCCCTTCTTTCTCTACACCCGCGACACAAAACCAACGGGCGCCGCACGGCTACTGATCGGCAAAAGCCTGCGTGATCTGGGCGCCACGCTCAGGGGCCTGCCGCGCCACCCTTCCCTGCTGGCCTATCTTAGCTCCTCGATGTTCTACCGCGATGCACTCAACGGGATGTACACCTTCGGGGGCATCTATGCGCTCGGGGTGCTGGGTTGGTCGATCACACAGGTGGGTATTTTCGGGATTATCGCGGCGATTTCAGGCGCTGTTGCCTGCTGGATCTCCGGCAAGGTCGACCGCCGCTTGGGTCCAATGCCAGTGATCGTGTTTTGCGTGGTAACGCTGGCTTGCGTGGCCTTGCTGGTCGTGATGATAACGCCCACTTCGATCATGGGCATTACCGTCGCCGAAGGCTCCAGCGCGCCCGACATCACCTTCTTCATCGCGGGCGCGGTGATCGGCGCTGCAGGCGGCTCGCTCCAGGCGTCGTCGCGCAACATGATGACCCGGCAGGCCAACCCCGCGCGGATGACCGAAGCTTTCGGCCTCTACGCCCTTTCGGGCAAAGCGACGTCATTCCTCGCCCCCGCGCTGATCGCGCTAACAAGCCAGCTGACTGGTAGCCAGAGATTGGGCGTCAGCCCGGTTGTGGGGCTGTTCATCGTGGGGCTGGTTCTGCTACTCTGGGTTAAACCTAGAGGGGACTTCTTCAAATGAATGTAAAAAAACTCCTTATTATTTCGGCGCTTGGCGTCCTGATGGCAAGCTGCGGTGGCGCGCGTGACATCAGCGGCTCCAAAGAAGAGCGGATGGAGCTCCCCACCATCGGCGAACTGGCTGGCCCGCTGAGCAATGTAGAGGCAAAAAAGCTGTTCGGAACCAAGTCCTCCGGCACCGCCCAATCGCCTGCCGCTTTCGGCAGCTATGCTAAGGGATGCCTCGCGGGGGCACAGCAACTGCCCGAGACAGGGCCCACATGGCAGGCGATGCGCCTGTCGCGCAACCGCAACTGGGGGCACCCCGAGCTTGTGGCTATGGTCAAGAAGCTCAGCCAGTTTGCCGCCCAGCAGCCGGGTTGGAACGGCCTCTATGTCGGTGACATGAGCCAGCCGCGTGGAGGCCCGATGCTGACCGGCCACGCAAGCCACCAAATCGGGCTTGATGCAGATATCTGGATGCTGCCGCCAACGTCGCTCAGCCTGACGCGGGTACAGCGCGAGAACATCTCGTCGATCTCGACACGCCGTGCCAACGGTGCCTACGTCAACGGCTCGTGGACGCGGGCGCACCACGAAATCATCAAGGCCGCGGCGAAAGATCCGCGCACCGAGCGGATATTCGTGTTTCCGGGGGCAAAGGTCCAGATGTGCGATGATGAGCGCGGCGACCGCAGCTATCTGCGCAAGATCCGGCCGTGGTACGGGCACCACTACCACTTTCACGTCCGCCTCGCCTGCCCCAACGGTGCGCGCGGCTGTGTAAACCAGACCCCGCCCCCTGCGGGTGACGGCTGTGACGATGCACGACAGTGGCAGGCGAATATCATCAGCCCGCCAAAGGCAAAACCACAGCCCTCGAAGCCGACAGCCACGCCGAAACCGCGCGGTGAGCTGCTTCTCGCGGACCTGCCCGCGCAGTGCAAAGCTGTGCTCGAAGTCAATTGATCCGGCTGGCGCTGGCGTTGTTTTGCCTGTGCAGCGGGGCGCTGGCAGAAACGACGCTCCAATTCAGCGGGGCGATGCGCTGGGAGCTTGACGCACCGTGGTTTGGAGGCTGGTCCGGGATCGAAGTGCGGGATCAAGGCACCCGGATGACGATCGTCAGTGATCGCGGAGAGCTGGTCGATGCGGTTTTGCAGCGTTCCGGAGGGCAGCTGACCGGGATCGGCGTGCAGAGCAGAACAGGGCTCAAAAATGCAAAAGGTGTCCGGCTGGATAAACGGGTCGGCGATGCCGAAGGGCTCGCGATTGGTGCAGATGGTACGGCGTATCTGTCGTTCGAGCATCGACACCGGATCATGCAGGTCGATCTTTCCACGGGCAGGACAGGCGGGCGGATAGACCTGCCGTTCAAAGACACGCTGGGCGACAATGCTGGCATCGAAGCGCTGGCAATAGGGCCCGATGGCACGCTTTTTGCGCTTCCGGAAAAGGCCCCCGACGCCGGAAAGCCGTTCCCGCTTTATGCTTATCAAAACGGCGGCTGGCGGATCGCGGCCCGCATCCCGCAGCGTGGTCCTTTCGTGCCCGTGGGTGCTGATCTTGATCCCTCGGGCCGCCTTTGGCTACTGGAGCGGGCGGCGACGCCCTTGGGGTTTCGCAGCCGCGTGCGGATGTTCGTGCTCGACCCGGCCAATGCGCGCGAATACACGCTGATGACCTCATTTCCTGCGCGTTTTGACAACCTCGAGGGCATCAGCGTTTGGCAAGACGCGCAAGGGCAGCTGCACGTCACCATGATCTCGGATGACAATTTTTTCCGGATCCAGCGCACTCAGATCGTGGAGTTCACCGTTGCTGAATAGGGTTGCACCGTTGGCAAAACCTGCCTAGATGCCCGCTGTCCGCGATGATCGCGGGCCAAGTCGCCGCACCCTTGCATAAAACGGTATCAAATTATGACGCGCACGCATCTTCCCGGCATCATCGCCATGGCCCTCATCGTGGTGGCCTCAAATGTTCTGGTCCAGTTTCTTTATGGCAACTGGCTGACATGGGGAGCTTTCACCTATCCGCTCGCCTTTCTGGTCACAGACATCATGAATCGCGTTTACGGCACACAGGCTGCACGCCGAGTCGTTCTTGTGGGCTTCGTCGTCGGGGTCGTCTGCTCCCTGATAGGAACACAGATCATGGGCGAATTCGGCCCGCTGGTCACTGTTCGCATCGCGATCGCTTCGGGCATCGGCTTCCTCACAGCGCAACTGCTCGATGTGAGCATTTTCAGCGCGCTGCGTGGCGGCAGCTGGTGGAAAGCACCCCTCGTCTCGACGCTGGTCGGAAGCACGGTGGATACCGCGATTTTCTTTACCATCGCCTTTTCGGGGGCTTTTTCCTTCGTCCATCCCGGCACGGACGTATCATGGGCTTCGGAGATCTTGCCAATCCTCGGCAAAGGGCCCGAAGCGCCACTTTGGGTGTCGCTGGCGGTGGCCGATTGGGCGGTAAAGCTCTCGCTGGCATTGCTCGCGCTGGTACCGTTCCGTCTAATCACCGCGCGCCTGCGTGCCACATAAATAGGCGAAATTCCGGCGCGCTGGAATCCACTACAAAAAATGCTTTGCGATCCGGATAACCTGTGCAAACAATTGTACAGGTTTAACAAAATGCAAAGGAGGTGATCTAGTGTCAAGAAAGGTACTGGAGCGAGGTGTCGGAACAGCTTTGGAGGTCGTTTGCTAGGGCAGCCCCTGGCTCACTGAAATCCGAAGTGGACAATCGGTCTAACCGATCCCGCCTCCTTACAATTCGATTGGGCCGCTCTGTTTCAGGGTGGCCCATTTCGCATCTTGGGGCAGCGCGGCTTGCGCGCTATACTGTTTTCCATGCTGCATATTACTGACGCGATCATCATTCAGGACTGGGAGCTTAGCGAAAGCTTCATGCGCGCCTCGGGTCCCGGCGGGCAGAATGTCAACAAGGTGTCATCCGCCGTTGAATTGCGGTTTGAAGCCGCAACATCCCCTTCTCTTCCACTTCCTGTAAAAAACCGTTTGCGCAGGCTGGCGGGAAGGCGCTGGACCACCGAAGGCGCACTGGTGCTGCAATGTGACGAGACCCGCAGTCAGGCGCGCAACCGCGAACTGGTGCGCGAGCGGCTCAAGGAACTGATCGAGAAGGCGCTGACACCGCCCAAGCGCAGGATCGCGACAAGACCCACATTAGGGTCGAAAAAGCGGCGCCTCAAAGCCAAGAAGGTGCGCGGCGAGGTAAAGGCGATGCGCGGCAAGGTCGATCCGGAATAGCAGACGCGGGTCCGGGATGACTTCTTGGAGCCGGAGTTTATTCAAAAAACGAGGAATATTGGGCGCGCTCCGTTGTGCGGATGTGCGCTGGTCATTGGCGCATTTCAGGCACATCATGCGCCGATGAAAACCGATCGCACCTTTACGGCCATTCTCCTCCTCCTCTGCGCGCTGACGCTTTTCGACGGGATGGGCCTGATCATCAAGCATTTGTCACCCCGCTATAGTGCTGCTGAGCTTTCGGCATGGCGCAACATGTTCGGGCTGATCCCGTCGCTGATCGTGCTCTATGCCTCGCGCGGCTGGCACGAGAACGGACGCCCGTGGAAGCTGCGGCAATGGCGGCTCGCCCTGTCGCGCGGGGTGATCCTCACATTTGCCCAGTTTTCATTCTATCTGTCGCTGGGGCTGCTGACCTTTGCGACCGCCTCCACGATCACCTACGCCAATTCACTGTTCGCCGTTGCGCTGGCGGTGCCGCTGCTGGGCGAAAAGGTCGGCTGGATCCGCTGGTGCGCGGTGGTTCTCGGATTTATCGGGGTGATCTGGATCGTACGGCCTGGCTCCGACAGTTTTTCGATGGCCGCCCTCCTGCCCCTCGGCGCCGCTGTGGGCTATGCGCTCGTCGGCGTGACGGCCCGCATGATGGACGATGACGTGCCGACCCCACTGATCAATCTCTATTCCAGCATCGTTGCCCTTCTCGGCGCGGTCATGCTCGCTCTCGCTACGGGCGGATTCACTCCATTGAGCCAGTCCGGAGACATCTGGTGGCTCATGGCTATGGGAGGGTTTGGCGGGTCGGCCGTGCTCCTGCTCATCATGGCCTACCGGATGGCCGAGCAGAGCAATCTGGCGCCCTTCAATTACTTCGGCATTCCACTGGCCTTTGCCCTAGGCTGGTTGTTTTTCGATGAAGCGCCTTGGCGGGAGCTGTTTCCGGGCGCGCTTCTGATACTCATTAGCGGTTTGCTGATTGTCTGGCGCGAGCGACAGCTCAAGCGGGCCTAGCGCTTTTTGCGGCAGTAAAGCTCGAGACGGTGGTGCACCACCTCATAACCCAATTCGCGGGCGATCTCGTCTTGAAGCTGCTCAATCTTGTCGGACTGGAATTCGATGACCTGTCCAGTTTCCACATCGAGAATATGATCATGATGCTCTTCATGGGTCGTCTCGAAGCGCGCGCCACCGCCCTCGAAGGAATGGCGGTGCACGACCCCTTCCTCCTCCAGCGCCGAAAGCGTGCGGTACACTGTTGCAAGCGATACTGTCGGCTCGACCCGTTTGGCCCGGTTATGAAGTTCGGCTGCATCGGGATGATCGTCGGCATCTGCCAACACGCCCAGAAGTGCTATCCGCTGACGCGTCACGCGGATCCCCGCTTTGCGCAGTGCGGTGATCATTTTTTCTGTCCGCTCACTCTCGCCCGCCATCGTCCGCATCCTACATTCACATAAACCGCTATCTTTGAGAATCGTTATCATTCTTATTTACAGTTGTGAATAGTTCTCATATGCATTTTTCAGACCTGAGACCAGTTGGAGCCGACCCGGATGTTTACCAGCAACCTGAAGACCCTCGTAGCAACCAGCGCATTGGTGCTGTTCGGTACGGCGGCCATCGCCCAAGACAAATTCAAGGCCATCACCACCTTTACGGTCATCGCCGACATGGCGCAGAATGTGGCGGGCGATGCAGCAATCGTGGAAAGCATCACGCGACCCGGCGCTGAAATCCATGGGTACTCGCCCACGCCCCGCGACATCATTCGCGCGCAGGATGCAGATCTGATCTTATGGAACGGCCTCAATCTCGAGCTTTGGTTCGAGCAGTTCCTCTCAAACCTGCGCGACATTCCCTCCGCCACGCTCACCGAAGGGATCGAGCCGATGAGCATTACAGAGGGCGAATATGACGGAAAGCCCAATCCACATGCGTGGATGGGGCTGAGCACAGCGCTGATATATGTCGACAATATCCGCGATGCCTTCGTGACGCATGACCCGGCCAACGCCGACATCTACCGCATGAATGCGGAGGCCTATAAGGCGCAGATTACCGAGGCGATCGCACCGCTGCGTGATGCGATCATGGCTGTGCCCGAGGAGCAGCGGTGGCTTGCCACATGCGAAGGGGCGTTCAGCTATCTGATCCGTGATTTCGGCATGAAGGAGCTCTATCTCTGGCCGATGAACGCGGACCAGCAAGGCACGCCCCAGCAGGTTCGCAAGGTGATCGATACCATCCGCGAGAATGATATTCCTGTGGTGTTCTGTGAATCGACCGTATCGCAGGCTCCTGCCGAGCAGGTCGCGCGCGAGACAGGAGCGCGGTACGGCGGTGTCCTCTATGTCGATAGTTTGACAGAAGCGGATGGGCCAGTGCCGACCTATCTCGATCTACTGACGGTGACGTCAGAGACGATCCTGCGGGGCCTGACTGAATGAGCGAAGGAATCCGCGCTCGTGATGTAACAGTCACGTACCGAAACGGGCATACCGCGCTGCGCAATGCGACATTCGAAATCCCCACAGGGACCATCACGGCCCTCGTCGGCGTCAACGGGGCCGGTAAATCGACCCTGTTCAAGGCGATTATGGGCTTCGTGCCAGCAGCCAAAGGCGAGATTTCGGTCCTCGGAATGCCAGTCAAGCAGGCGCTCAAGCAAAATATCGTCGCCTATGTGCCGCAATCCGAAGAGGTCGATTGGTCTTTTCCCGTGCTCGTCGAGGACGTCGTGATGATGGGACGATATGGGCACATGGGGTTTTTCCGCCATCCGGCGAAGGCTGATCATAAAGCCGTGACAGCGGCGCTCGAGCGGGTGAACATGGCCGAGTTCCGGCATCGTCAGATCGGCGAGTTGTCGGGAGGACAGCGCAAGCGTGTGTTTCTCGCCCGTGCGCTTGCCCAAGAGGGGCGGGTGATCCTCCTCGACGAGCCTTTTACCGGTGTGGACGTCCAGACAGAGGACCAGATCATCGACCTGCTGCGCGAGATGCGTGACGAGGGGCGCGTGATGCTGGTCTCAACCCACAATCTAGGGTCTGTACCAGAGTTTTGTGACCGTACCATTTTGGTGAAAGAGACTGTGATCGCCTACGGCACGACACAGCAAACCTTCACCCACGAGAATCTGGAGCTCGCGTTCGGCGGCGTCCTGCGCCACTTTGTAATCGGCGGCTCGGACCTGCATGATGACGACGATGCACGCTCGATCCGCGTCATCACCGACGACGAACGCCCCTTCGTCGTCTATGCGGACGAGACAGATCGTGAGAAAGCCGAATGATAGAGACGCTTTTGCAGCCGTTCTCCTATGGATACATGTTCAACGCGATGTGGGTAAGTGCGCTTGTCGGCGGTGTCTGTGCCTTTCTGTCCGCCTATCTTATGCTTAAGGGATGGTCGCTGATCGGCGATGCGCTGAGCCACTCCATCGTACCCGGTGTTGCGGGGGCTTATATGCTCGGCCTGCCTTTTGCCTTGGGGGCGTTTGCCGCAGGCGGCCTCGCGGCGGGGGCAATGCTGTTTCTCAACCAGCGCTCCGGACTTAAGGAGGATACGATCATCGGTCTGATCTTCACGTCCTTCTTCGGGCTGGGACTTTTCATGGTGTCACTATCACCAACATCAGTCTCTGTTCAGACCATTACGATGGGCAATATCCTCGCCATCACGCCCTCCGATACGGTGCAGCTTGCGATCATCGGGTTCGTGACGCTGGCGATCCTGCTGGCGAAGTGGAAGGATCTGATGGTCACGTTTTTCGACGAGAGCCACGCCCGCTCCATCGGGCTGAAGCCCGATCTGCTAAAGGTGGTTTTCTTCATGCTGCTCTCGGCGTCCTGCGTGGCGGCACTGCAAACGGTCGGGGCCTTTCTGGTGATCGCAATGGTGGTCACACCGGGCGCCACGGCTTATCTTTTGACGGACCGCTTCCCCCGCCTCTTGGTGATGAGCGTCAGCATCGGCGCAGTTACTTCGTTTCTTGGCGCCTATCTGAGCTTTTTCGTCGACGGCGCGACAGGCGGTATCATTGTCAGCCTGCAAACCCTCATTTTCCTTACCGCTTTCGTGTTTGCGCCAAAACATGGTTATCTCGCCGCGCGGCGCAAAGCGCGGGAGGCGCTGCTGCCATGATGGACACGCTGCTCCAGCCTTTCCAGTTCGCATTCATGCAGAATGCCTTTGTCATCATGCTCATGATCGCCGTGCCAACCAGCCTTCTGTCGTGCTATCTCGTCCTTAAAGGCTGGTCGCTTATGGGCGATGCAATCAGCCATGCGGTTTTGCCCGGTGTGGTGGCGGCCTATGTGTTCGGTATTCCGCTTATCATCGGAGCGTTCTGTGCGGGCATGTTCTGCGCGCTGGCAACCGGATTTCTCGCGGAGAACAGTCGCATCAAGCAAGATACTGTCATGGGTATCGTCTTTTCCGGCATGTTCGGCTTCGGCATTGTGATGTACACCAAGATCAGCACGGAGATGCACCTCGATCATATTCTGTTCGGCAATATGTTGGGCGTGGGTGCCGCGGATCTGTGGACAGCGGGCCTGATCTCGCTCTTCGTGGCGGCAGTGTTGCTCGCCAAACGGCGTGATCTGATGCTGCATGCCTTCGATCCGGTGCAGGCGCAGGCGGTGGGCCTTCGGGTAGGCTGGCTGCACTACGGGTTGCTGGCGCTGATCTCCCTCACGATCGTGGCGACGCTTTCGGCAGTGGGCATCATCCTGTCGATTGGCCTGCTCATCGCGCCCGGTGCAATCGCGTTTTTACTGACTCAGCAATTCTCACGCATGTTGCCCATTGCTGTAAGTGTGACGATGATTTCGGGTGTTCTGGGTGTCTATGCGAGCTTTTTCCTCGACAGCGCACCCGCACCGACGATCATCCTGATCCTGACCGCGATCTTCATCGCAGCATTTATCCGCTCGAACCTAGCCACCCGCCGTACATCAGCGCGCAAGGCAAAAAGCTAGCGCGCGATATTTTCGGCAATCGCCTGCTTGTAGAGCTGCCTGATCCGGTCCGTCACGCCGTAAGTGCCATCGCCGATGGGCTTGCCGTCAATCTCCGACACCCGTGTTTGCGCGCCGAAAGTGCCGGTTAGGAAGGCCTCGTCTGCGCCGTAAGCCTCATAGAGGGAGTAGTTCCGCTCAAAGACCGGGATCCCGTCTGCCCGGCACAGATCAATCACCTTCTGCCGCGTGACCCCGTTCAAGCAATAGTCACCGGTCGAGGTCCAAACCTCCCCGCGCCGTACGATGAAAAAATTGCAGGCATTGGTGGTGTTCACAAAGCCATGTGGATCGAGCATCAGCGCCTCGTCCGCGCCCGCCTGCTCCGCCTGCAAACACGCGATCACGCAGTTGAGCTTGGAATGGCTGTTGTATTTGGCATCCTGCGCCATCGGAAGGCCGCGCACTTGCGGGACCGTCGCAAGGCGGATGCCCTGAGAGGCGAGCTTCTCCACGGGCTTTGAGTGCTCCATGATAATCACAAGCGTCGGCCCGCTGCGCGACAGCGAAGGATGCTGAAACGGCTTGACCTTCACACCTCGCGTCAGCATCAAACGGCAATGGACATCGTCAGTCATCCCGTTGGCTTGCGCAGTCAGCTGCAGGGCCTCGGCAATGCCCGCCTTGTCCATTCCCACATCGAGCGAGACCGCTTTGCAGGAATTGAAGAACCTGTCCATATGCTCGTCGAAAAACGCCCAAACCCCATTATAGAGCCTCATTCCCTCCCACATCCCGTCACCCAAAAGAAAGCCACTGTCGTAGACCGAGACGGTCGCCTCCGCGCGCGGCTTCAGCGCCCCGTTGATGTAGATCAGGATATTCTGATTACGTTCGTCCTCGTCCGCTTCGTGCGTCGTGGTCATACTACCACCTCCTGCGCTTCCTGCTTGCCAAGGCTGAACACACGCTTGTAGCGCTCGATCTCATCGGCCGGTCCCATCGCCTTGTTGGGGTTGTCCGAGAGTTTCACAGTCGGCACGCCATTTGCGCTGACCGCTTTACAAACGAGACTGAAGGGGGACAGCGCATCGTCGGGTACAAGGCCACGGAAATCATTGGTCAGAAGCGTTCCCCAACCAAAGGAAATCGCCGTCTTGCCCGAAAATTGCTGGTGGAGTTCCTTGATCTTGGCAACATCGAGGCCATCGCTGAAAATTACCCGCTTCTTGCGCGGATCCTCGCCACGTGAAATCCACCAATTGATCGCCTGCTGTGCGGCAGTGGCGGGATCGCCGCTGTCGATGCGGATGCCGGTCCAGCCAGCCAGCCAATCGGGCGCGTTATCCAGAAAGCCTTGGCTACCGTAAGTGTCAGGCAGAATGATGCGCAAGTTGCCTTCGTGCTCCTCGTGCCAATCCTCCAAGACCTTATAGGGAGCTTGAAACAGCTCTTCATCGCTTTGCGCCAGTGCGGCATAGACCATGGGCAACTCGTGGGCGTTGGTGCCGATTGCCTCCATCTCCCGCTTCATGGCGATCTTGCAATTGGAGGTGCCGGTGAATTTAGCGCCCAGCCCTTCGCTCATGGCCTGCACACACCAGTCCTGCCACAGATAGCTGTGGCGCCGCCGCGTGCCGAAATCGGCAATCGACAGATCTGGTATATCGCGCAGCGCCTCGACCTTTTCCCACACGCGCGTCATCGCGCGGGCATAGAGCACCTGAAGCTCGAACCGCTCCATCCGGTCGAGAACCGCGCGGCCGCGTAGCTCCATCAACACGGCAAGCGCCGGAATCTCCCAGAGCATGACCTCATGCCATTTGCCCTTGAACGTCAGCTCGTATTGATCGCCCTTGCGCTCAAGATGATAGGGCGGCAGCTTTAGGTTCTCGAACCATTCCATGAAATCGGAGCGGAACATCTGGCGCTTGCCATAGAATGTATTGCCACGCAGCCACGTGGATTCGCCCCGGCTGAGCGAAAGCGATCGGATATGATCGAGCTGCTCGCGCAACTCCCTCTCGTCAATCAAATCGGCCAAAGGGATATGCTTGGATCGGTTGATGAGGCTGAACGTCACCTCCGTGTCGGGCTTGTTGCGAAAGATCGACTGGCACATCAGGAGCTTGTAGAAATCTGTATCGATGAGCGACCGCACAATGGGATCGATCTTCCATTTATGATTCCAGACTCGCGTGGCGATATCAACCATTTGGCTTGCTCCGTTAGGCAGTGTATGTGTGGCGCAACATCCCCAAGGGAGCAAGCAGGTAGAGCACCGGCAACCCGCAAAGCACTGAAAGCGTATCATGTTTGACTGGCCAACTCTTCTTCGGGAACTCATTACTCTTTTTGTGGTCATCGATCCGATCGGCAGCCTGCCTGTTTTCATGTATGCTACGGCACATGTGCCGAAATCGCTGCACCGGAAATTCGCAGTCCGCGCGGTTCTGGTGTCGGCTGCGGTCCTGATGGCCTTTTTGATCGGCGGGCAGTATCTGCTTGAATCGCTTGGTCTTCGCCTTGGCTCGTTTCAGGTGGCGGGCGGGATCATTCTGTTTCTTTTCGCGCTCAGCATGATTTTTGGCGACGCAAAGCCCCAAAGGGAGATCGAGGAAGCCGGACGCGATCATTTGTCAGGTGCGGTGTTTCCGCTGGCGATGCCCTCCATCGCGTCACCCGGTGCGATGCTGGCGATCGTCATACTGACCGACAATCATACCAATCCTGTCATTGATCAGGTGATTACCGCTGGATTGTTGATATTCGTTTTGCTGATCACGCTGGTTCTACTGCTGCTGGCAAGCAAAATTGGTCAGCTCATCGGGACCACCGGCGCCAGCGTCATCAGCCGCGTGATGGGCATCATTCTCGCCACGGTCGCAGTCGACGCGACGCTGGGCGGTCTGGATGCGCTCGGGCTCCTGAACCTGACACCGATGGAAGATTCGCCCTTCAGCGGAGGGTGACACCCGCGCCTGTCATGGCTTTGCGCGCCTCCGCCAATGACCCGTTCAGGTCAATCGCGCGGCACAGGTCCGTGTTGACCGTCACCGCAAATCCAAGCTGGGCCGCATCCACCGCCGAATAGTTCACGCAAAAGTCCAGGGCGAGACCCACAAGGGTCAGGTCGGTGATCCCCCGCGTGCGCAGGTACCCTTCGAGACCCGTCGGCGTTTTATGGTCATTCTCGAAAAACGCAGAGTAGCTGTCGATGGCAGGATTGTACCCCTTGCGGATCACCAGATCGGCGCGATCGGTCTCTAACACGGGGTGAAACGACGCTCCTACAGTGCCTTGAATACAATGATCGGGCCAGAGAACCTGTGGACCGTAGGGCATTTGCATCATGTCATAGGGAGCTTTGGCCGCATGGCTGGAGGCGAAAGAGGAATGGCCGGCCGGATGCCAATCCTGTGTCAGCACGACCGCGTCGAACCGGCCCATCAGCGTGTTGATCCCCGCGACGATATTATCCCCACCCGCAACGGCGAGAGCGCCACCGTTGCAAAAATCATTCTGGACGTCGATGACGAGAAGGGCGTGCATGAAATAACTTTCTGCGCAGGAATTGGATGGACTCTGTTTTACCCCATGCACCTCTTGCACAACAACCCCTGCGCAGCCTATTTCGATCCTATGTACACCATCGCAGCCCTTTACCACTTTGCACGCTTTGACGATCCCGACGCGCTCAAGCCGCCGTTGCAGGAACTGTGTCTGGCGCAGGGCGTGACAGGAACGCTGCTGCTCGCGCGTGAAGGGGTGAACGGGACGATCGCGGGGCCGTCGCAGGCCGCGGTCGATATCGTGCTGGCGCATTTGCGCGCCCTACCGGGTTGTGCCGACCTCGAGCACAAGATCGCTCACTCCGATGTGCCGCCCTTCGGGAAGATGAAAGTCCGCATCAAACGCGAGATCGTGACGATGGGCCAGCCCGACGTGGACCCGCGCGCGAGCGTCGGGCATTATGTGGCACCCGCAGACTGGAACGACTTGATCGGCCGCGACGATGTAGCCGTGATCGATACCAGAAACGATTACGAGGTGGCGATCGGCACGTTTGATGGTGCAATCGACCCAAAAACCGCCAGCTTCGGCGAATTTCCCGCATGGTGGGAGGCCAACAAGCACCGCTTTCACAATAAGAAGATCGCCATGTTCTGCACCGGCGGCATCCGTTGTGAGAAGTCGACGAACTATCTACTCGGTCAGGGGGTCGAGGACGTATTCCATCTCAAGGGCGGCATCCTGAAGTACCTCGAAGACGTGCCTGCCGCGCAAAGTACCTGGCAGGGTTCATGTTTCGTGTTCGACAATCGCGTGAGCGTGGAGCATGGGCTGAGGCCCGGCCCCCATCTTCTGTGTCACGGCTGCCGCCGTCCGATCCTACCGGCGGACACTGATCGGGCCGGATATGAGGCGGGCGTGAGCTGCCATCACTGCGTGGACGAGACGACCGAAGACGACAAAAACCGCTTTCGCGAGCGGCAAAAGCAGATCGGTCTGATGAAGCGGCGCAAGTGGTGAACTAGGCCAGCACGGCCGTACGTGCACGCGGACGGCTGCGAGAGATCAGCCAAAGGATGATGGCAACGTTCACCCCGTTCCAGACAATGCCATTTACGAAGGCGAGCGTGTAGGACCCGCTTAAATCGTAGATCACACCCGACAGCCAGCCGCCCAGTGCCATCCCCAAAATCGTCGCCATCATGACAAAACCAACACGCGCCCCTGCCTCCTTGGCGGGCATGTATTCCCGCACGATGAGCGCATAGCTGGGCACGATTCCCCCCTGGCTCAGCCCGAAAACCAGGCTGACGAGATAGAGCGAGACCATGCCGCCCGCGGGCAGATACAGAAACAGCGCCAGCGTTTGCAAACACGACCCGATCAGAAGGGTGCGCACGCCGCCGAGCCTGTCGGCCAGCAACCCAGAGACGATGCGGGATGCGACACCGCCAAGCAACATCAGCGACAGCATCTGCGCGCCCACGGCCGGACCATATCCAAGCCCCACACACAGCGCCACGATGTGCACCTGCGGCATGGACATGGCGAGGCAACAGCAAATGCCGGCGAACCCCAGCAGATATTGCAGAGCGCGCGGCGACAGACCCGCCGATTTCGCGTTGAGCAAGGAGGCGGTCTGTGCTGCGGTTTGCGCCTCCTCCGGCAGGCTACGGCGCAGGGCGAATGCCAGCGGAATCACCACAGCGAGCGTGACAACCGCCATCACCAGATACACGGCCCGCCAGCCGCTTTCTTGCAGCACGCCAGCCAGCAGAATGGGCCAGATCGCACCCGATAGATAATTACCCGATGCCGCGATCGCGACGGCGATGCCCCGCCTGCGCACGAACCAGTGCGAGATATCCGCAATCAACGGCCCAAAGCCGACAGCGGACGCGAATCCCACGAGAAGCTGCGCCAGCGAGAGCATAAGTAGCGAACCCGACAGCGTCGCCAGCCCGTAGCCTACAGCAGTCACCGCCGATGCGAGGATAAGCGACAGCGTGATTCCAAAGCGGTCCACAGCGCGGCCCAATGCGTAGTTGCCTGTCGCGAAGCCGATCATCGTCAAGGTATAGGGCAAAGAGGCCATCGCACGGCTGCCGCCAAACTCCGTCTCGACCGCCGGCATGATCACGACAATCGCCCACATCCCGGCATTTATCACCGTCGCCACCAAAAGCGTCAGCGCAAGGCGGGTCCAGGAATATCGGCTGTCGGTGATCAAATCGTCCATGGTGTGATCTGGCCGCTACCACAGACCGATTGCAAGCTTTACTTCCTGCTAACCACAGCCTGCGCGATTAGCGGTTTGATAACGTCTGAGCGGGTATTCCTGTTTCTGGGTGAAAATGAGGTGGTGGATATGAGTGCGAATGCAAATCTCGCGCCAGTCATCATTAAACGTAAAAAGGTCATCAAAGGCGGTGGCCACCATGGCGGTGCATGGAAAGTCGCTATTGAAGCATGTTCCTTTCGATGAGGCGCTTTACGCCCGGGTAACGTCCGCACATGATCGGACAGGAATGCCATTCTGACGTATGCAGCCCCTTCCTGAGAGCGCCGCGCCACCCGGTTTCGGATGCATCGCCACCATGCTCGTCTCACGCTTTCGAAAGTCTTAATCTCCCAAATGCCTCTGTCGTGCATTTTAATAAACTGGCCCGCACAAGACGAAGCACGGGCCAATGACTCCTATATATGCAGCGATTTCAGGCGCGCTTCTCTACTTTCGGCACTGCCGCCATTTCGACTCTGAGCTTGCGACCGCGCGCATCGTAGGTATCGAGTGCCGTCCGGACCTGACGCAATGCGGCGAGCCGTGCGGCAACTGCCCTGATTCCATCCAGCGCGCCATCCAGCAGCAGCTGATTGCGCTGGAGCTTGCCCTCCAGCGGCGTGATCTGGTCGCGATTCGCGGCAACGTCGCTCAGCAAAAGCGCGACCAGCTGCTCCTTTGCAGGCAGCAACGTGCCTAATCCCTCCAGATCGCCTTCCAGAAGAAACGCGCGCTCCTGCTCCAGCAAGGAATCAAGCCGGGAAAAATCAGTGGTTTCAGATGTCATTTTCTTGTGCCTTCAATGCTTCGAACAATGATTGCGCCAGCCCGATGCCACCGCCTTTTACGATGTATTTTGCCTGCTCCTGTATGAGGAACGAGCCAAACTGTTGCTCTCCGGCGCCACCGCCGAAGCTTTCGCTGGTCTGACCGAGGCCCGCAGATTGCAGCATCTCTGCCAGAAAGACGGCCTCTAGGTTTTGCGCCGCCTCCATCAGCGCCGCCTCACGCGGGGGCAGGACAGAGCCGACCGCCGACGCGGCAGGGGGAATCGGGATCATTGGGAATACTCCTTAAATTGAGTGGATTTTCCCGATCATGAGCCCAAAGCAGTAAACAACCGGTAAGGAAGCCTGTGCTTAAGTGGCCAGGATCGAGGCAGAACCCCGAAAGGCGCGCACATGAATTTTCCCGTTGGACATATCGGTCAATCCGCAAAGGCCACTGTTAATCTCGCCTTGGGAGTGCCCGCTCAATCCGCCCTGGAAAAGCAAGGCACAGCATCACAGGATTCCCGGCGACCCAGAAACGACCAGTCTGAGTTTGCCGCGCTCTTTGCAGGAATGCCCGATCAGATGCCCACAGCAGATACCGCGTCAGGAGCGGAACAGCAAAACGGGCCGCGTGAAGACGCGCGTGCCGTCTCCGTCGGCAGCACTGCCACAGCCGAACCAAACGGAGGCGAGAGGGCTCAGTCAGACCGGTTTGCTGCTGAAAAGACAGAATTTCCAAGGTCTGCGCAGGCTCCGGTTTCCGCTGGATCTGACACGCGACAATCCTCCAACAACAGCGGTGCGGCACCTTTTGCAACACCACATTCCATTACAGATGCCAAAATGACAATGCCCTCGGAAGGAACGGAGACGTTGGACGAGAACGGTACTGACGGTGCCATCTTTGGACAAATGCGCAGGGGCACAGGGCTTCCTGAAGCGACCATCGAGGCCAAGCCAGAGTACGAGCAGAAATCCGCCCTGACGCTCCCCTCAGGATCAGGAACGACGCCACTACAAGCGGTGCCCTCTGTTCCAGACGGTGGAGTAACTGCGGAAGGGATCTCGGGGAGCGCACAGTCAAGCGCGGCACTTGCTTCGACAGGAGACGCATCAGCCCTGCAGAACACTCCCCCCGCGCGTGCGGCCTCCTCTTTTGCGCAAATCGTTGGGCAGACCTTTCTGCATTTGGCCACAAATAGCACTGAAAAGCCCATGATGACGGATAAGGAGGCTGCACTTGGCGAAGCGGCGCGGCTTCACAAAGCCGCCAGATCCAAGCCCGCGCCAGAGCCGCAGCTGCAACGCTCGGCAGGTGACATAGGTGCGCCGCGAGAGCTCAATCAAACCATCGCACCTCCTTCAAATCCGACCACACCGCAGCCTGCTAGTCCGTCCGGTCTAACTTTGGTAAAGGCCGACGCAGGCAGTTTCACGACAGATATCCAAAGCAAAATCGAGGGGGCTCATTCTTTGCTGGCCTCCTCGGACACGCCAGAGGTTTTCAATTGGGATACGGCGCGCGCAGCCATACCGCCGACCGGCACAACGGGCCTTCGGGCTGATCTAACCCCCCATATCGCTCGGCAACTGGTCGACGTGATGGCGCAGGCGGCCCACCGGCCCACCGAGATCGCCCTCTCGCCGCAGGAGCTTGGCCGTGTCCGGATGTCCGTCGTCGCGGAGGATGGTGCCATCACGGTCAGCATCATTGCAGAGCGGCCAGAAACGCTTGATCTGATGCGTCGGCATATCGACCAGCTTGGCCAGACCTTCAAAAGCATGGGCTACGAGTCGATCAGCTTTGCCTTCGGGCAAGGGGCCGACTCTGGCGATCATGCAGGTTCTGGTTCGGGCGGTGACCCTTCATCCGGCGGCCAGCAGGCGACTGCCACGCCCGATGAATCTACCATAATCCATCTTGATGCGGCGCCGGCGCGCGGCGTCGATGTTCGCTTGTAAGGAGCCCTCATGATTTCCCCAACCCTCTCTTCCTCCGCCACAGCAAGCGTTTCGGGCGCTGCGGCCTCCTCTCCACAGGCAAAGGCCGTTTTGTCGTCCGATTTCGAGACGTTCATCAAGATGCTCACGACGCAGGCCAAATATCAGGATCCGCTGGAGCCGCTAGACAGTTCGGAATATGCCGCACAGCTCGCCCAATTCTAGATGGTCGAGCAACAGGTGCTGTCGAATGACCTGCTCACCGCGCTGGCAACGCAGCTCAGCAGCGGCAATATGGGACAACTGGCCGGCTGGATCGGGATGGAGGGGCGCACGTCCGCGGCAGTCCCCTTTGACAATACGCCCATTACGGTCCTGCCCACGCCGCCCGTCGGGGCGCAAGCGATGGAGCTTGTCGTCTATGATTCGCAGGGGCGTGAGGTGGACCGCGGCGCGCTTTCTGTCTCCTCCGATCCGGTGCTCTGGGCGGGCGTCCAGCAAAACGGCCAGGCTGTCACACCAGGGCTCTACCGATTCGAGATTGAGGCAACCGGTGTGAACGGAATTGCCCTGCCCTCATCACGGGCGGATACCTACGCGCGCATCGTCGAAGTGCAAAACATCGGCAATGAAGCCCAAGTCATTTTCGAGGGCGGTACCGCCGTTGCGGCGCATGAGATCACGGCGTTGCGCGCGGGCAGCTAGCGGTCTGCCAGCATGAAGGCGCCGTAAGCAAAAGGCATCACTGCCCGGCGCCAACGGCCCAACTCAAATCGCCGCAGCGGCGCACGTAGAGCGTTGGGATAGGGCATATCGGGTACGCGCCCCTGCACGAGCTCCGCGAGAAGCGCGCCGCCGTAGCTGCCCATGGCAACGCCGTTGCCATGGTAGCACAGGCCAACCCAAAGGCCTTCCTGTGCAGGCACCGCGCCGACGAAGGGAAGCCTGTCGCGCGCGAGACACACCATCCCTGACCAGCTGTGCGTGGTTTCAACTCCCCGCCATGCGGGGAACATCGCATCGAAATCAGCGCGGATCCGCGCCCTTGCGCGCTCTTCAGCCCGTGCGCCGGTAAACACGCCCCCGCGCATCCCGAAAAGGAACCTGTTGTCCGGCATCAGCCGGAAATAATGCAGTAGATTGCGCGTATCATACGCCATCTGACGGCTCGTCCATCCTGCGGCTTCAAGCTCGGATGGCATCAAGGGACGGGTCACGATGACGTTCGACTGGCTCGGGAGATACCGCGCTGCCAGCCAGTCGGGGAGATCCTCCGAGGAATATCCATTGCTCGCCACGATCACCTGATCGGCCTGCACCAAGTGGCCGCTTGTTTGCAGGCACCAGCCGTCCTTGCCCTTCTCGAGACTTGTCACGGCGCTGCCCTCGTGCAGCCGCGCGCCTGATGCGGTGGCGGCTGCGGCAAGCCCACGCAGATATTTGCGCGGGTTAAGCGCAAACCCTGCATTGATCGTCAGCGCTCCGTGGAACGGACCCGCCATGCCATGGTCCGCGAGGTCGGCTGTGCTGTGCATCTGGTGGCTGACGCCATAGTTTTCCGCAAGCCGGGCGGCCTCCGCCATCAATGCAGCGCAGTCTTTGGGGCGGTGCGCGAGGATCGTCTCGCCATCGGAATGGCGATCGACGTCCAGTTCTGCTTCGCCGATGATACGCTCAACAAGCCCTATCGCAGCCAGTTCGCTGCGCCTGAACGCGATTCGCCCGCCCGCGCCAAAGCGGCTATCGAGCGCCGCATCGCCCAGCATGCCGCCACCCAGGCAACAAAACCCGCCGTTGCGCCCCGAAGCACCCCAGCCGACTCGTTCCGCCTCGAACACGGTCACGGACACCCCCGCACGCGCGAGATGCAGGGCGGCGGACAGCCCGGTAAACCCCGCGCCTATGATCGCGACATCCGTGCGCGCACTGTCAGCGCAGGGAGGATATGCGGGAATGTCCGCCGTGGCATCCCACCAGCAGCCCTCGCGCGGACCCTCACCATAGGCATAGGCGCCGAACAAGCGTTTCACGCGGAGCGCTCTGCGGCCTGTGCATCCTTTTGCGCGCGCACAGCGCTGCGTTTTGAAATGAGCGATGCTGTAATCACACCGATGGTTACAATCCCGATCATCAGGGTCGAAAGCGCGTTGATCTCCGGGGTGACGCCCAGCCGCACAGAACTCCAGATCTTGATCGGGAGGGTGGTTGAGGACGGGCCGGAGACGAAGGACGCGATTACGAGATCATCGAGGCTGAGCGTGAACGCCAGAAGCCAGCCAGAAATGACCGCAGGTGCGATGATCGGCAGCGTCACGAGGCGGAACGCATCGAAGCGGGTGCACCCCAGATCGAGAGCGGCCTCTTCAAGCGAGCGGTCGAAACTGACGAGGCGCGAGGAGACCACGACCGAGACGAAACACATCGCGAATGTGGTGTGGGCCAGCACGATAGTGAGGATCCCGCGGTCAAGCCCGATGCCGATGAAGAGCAGCAGCAGCGACAGGCCGGTTATGACTTCGGGCATCACAAGCGGCGCGTAGATCATGCCGGAAAATAGGGTGCGTCCGAAGAATTTACCGGAGTTGACCAACACATAGGCCGCCATGGTCCCCAGGATCGTGGCGAGCGTAGAGGACATCACGGCGACTTTAATGGTGATCCATGCAGCGCTCAGGAATGCCTCGTCGCGCAGCAACTCGCCGTACCACTGGGTAGAGAACCCTGCCCAGACTGTGACGAGGCGTGAAGAATTGAAACTGTAGATCACGAGCAGAAGCATTGGGAGGTAGAGGAACGCAAAGCCGAAGGTCAGGCTTGTGACGTTGAAGGTGCTCAGGCGTTTCATGTGTCCGCCTCCGCCTGCTTTTGCTGATTGCGCTGGAAGAGCACGATGGGCACGATCAGGATCAGCAGCAGGATCACGGCCACGGCGCTGGCCACCGGCCAATCGCGATTGTTGAAGAATTCTTCAAAGAGCACTTTACCGATCATCAGCGTGCCAGATCCGCCGAGCAGCGAGGGGATCACAAATTCACCCAGCGCGGGGATGAACACAAGAAAGCAGCCCGCTATGATCCCGTTTTTCGAGAGCGGCACTGTCACCAGCCAGAAGGCGGAGAGGCGCGAGCAACCGAGATCTTCTGCGGCCTCAATGAGGCTGTCATCCAGCCGGTCCAGCGCGGCATAGATCGGCAGGATCATGAACGGCAGATAGGTGTAGACGATACCGATGTAGACGGCGGTATTGGTGTTTAGGATCGTCAGCGGCGTAGAGATCAGGCCGGTCCACAGCAAAAACTGGTTGAGGAACCCTTCGTTGCTCAGGATGCCAATCCACGCATAGACGCGGATCAAAAACGAGGTCCAGAACGGCAGGATCACCAGCATCATTAGCGTGGCGCGCCATTCGGCCGGCGCGCGGGCCATCCCATAGGCCATCGGATAGCCGACAAGCAGCGTCAGAGACGTCGAGATCAAAGCGATCTGCAGGCTGCTGATATAGGCTTTGTAGTAGAGATCATCGGTGGTCAGAAAGATGAAGTTCTCGAAATCGAGGCCGCGGATCAGCGCGCTGAAACCATCCTTGATCGTGGGCGTATAGGGCGGGATTGCGAGGGCGATGTCCGAGAGGGAAATCTTGAAAACGATCAGGAAGGGCACGAGAAAGAGCGCCAGCAGCCACGTATAGGGCAGTGCGATGAGGGCGAAGCGGCGCATCAGAGGGGGGCCTGAAAGAATGCCCGATGTTTCTCGAGCGAAACGTTCGTGTTTTTGAATAATCTACTGATAACCACCGTCAGCGCTCCAGCAACACGCCGGCCGTGGCGTTCCAGCGGATCCAGACGGGATCTTCCCAAGTAATGTCCCGGCGCGAAAGGCGGCGGGTGTTGGCGGTTTGTGCCTTGATGATCTGTCCGCCCGGAAGCTCAACATGGTATGTGCTGAGGTTTCCAAGATAGGCAATGTCGAGGACCTTGCCCTGCACCGCGTTCTCCGCCTCATCGGGCTTTGCCTTGGTGATGGAGATTTTCTCGGGGCGAATGGCGAGATGGCATTCCTGCCCGTCCGTGAACGGCCGGTCGGAGGTGGCCAGAATAGGCGCCTGATTGACGCCCCAGTCGACGAAATACTGATCAGGGCCCGCCGGTTTTGCGGTGCCTTTGATGATGTTTACATCGCCGATGAAATCGGCAACGTAGACGGAATTGGGCGCCTCGTAGATGCCACCGGGAGTGGCGACCTGAATAATGCGCCCTTCGTCCATCACGGCCACGCGGCTGGCGACGGTCATCGCTTCTTCCTGATCGTGGGTGACGATCACGAAGGTGGTGCCGGTGGTTTCCTGAATGTCCATTAGCTCGAACTGGGTCTCCTGTCGCAGCTTCTTGTCGAGCGCGCCCAGAGGCTCGTCTAGAAGCAGCAGCTTGGGCCCTTTGGCAAGGCTGCGGGCGAGCGCCACACGCTGGCGCTGGCCACCCGAAATCTGGTGCGGCTTACGGCGCCCGAATTTCTCCAGCCGCGTCAGCTTGAGCATTTCGGCCACGCGGGCGTCGAGTTTGTCTTTCGGGAATTTGTCGCGGCGCAAGCCGAAGGCGATATTTTCGTAAACGCTCAGATGCGGAAACAACGCGTAGGACTGGAACATCATATTCACGGCGCGCTTGTTGGGCGGCACATTTGCAATGTCCTGACCGGCAAGCTCGATGGAGCCACTCGAAACGTTCTCGAAGCCTGCGAGCATGCGCATCATCGTGGTTTTACCGCAGCCGGACGGGCCGAGCAGCGCAAAGAATTCTTTCTCGTAGATGTCCTGGCTCAGACTGTCGATCGCGACGAAATCACCGAACCGTTTGGTCACGTCCTTGAACCGGATCAGCGGCTTTTCGTTCGGGTTGTCCCAGGGAGCAAACTGATTGTCCCAGGTATCCGGTTTTGGTTTCGCCACAAGATCACCCCGTTAAATGAAGGCAGATGGGACAGGGCCATGCGGCCCTGTCCTTTCGATCACCGCGTTTTAGGTACCGGATTTGATCTTGGTCCAGCTGCGCGTCACGACGCGCTGCACTTTTGGCTCGTAGGGCGTGGTGGTGAACAGATTGTTCAGCGTCGCCTCGTCGGGATAGATGGCCGGATCACCGATCACGTCCTCTACAAGATACTCCTGCGATGCCTTGTTGCCGTTGGCGTAATAGACATAGTTTGACGCCGCCGCCATATTTTGCGCATCCATAATGAAGTTCAGGAAGATGTGCGCGTTCTCGACGTTTGGCGCGTCGACGGGAATGGCCATCTGGTCAAACCACATCTGCGCACCTTCTTTGGGTGCATGATAGGCGATCTCTACCCCGTTATCGGCTTCGGCCGCACGGTCCCGCGCCTGAAGGATATCACCTGACCAGCCGACCGCGACGCAGATATCGCCGTTGGCAAGCGCGTTGATATATTCAGAGCTGTGGAACTTCTGGATATAGGGGCGGATCTGCATCATGACCTCTTCGCCCTTTGCGAGCACTTCGGGGTCTTTGCTGTCAGGATCCTCGCCGATGTATTTCAGCGCCATCGGCATCATCTCTGCGGGGGCATCGAGGAAGTGCACGCCGCAATCGGCCAGCTTGGACATGTTGTCGGGGTTGAGGACCAGTTCCAGCGAGTCGATCGGTGCATCCTCACCGAGAATTTCGCGCACTTTGCCCACATTCGCGCCAATCCCCGTGGTGCCCCACATGTAGTTGATCGAGTAGGCGTTGTCGGGGTCATACTGCTCTGTCCGGCTCTCCACGACGTCCCACATGTTCTCGATGTTGGGCAGTTTGGACGTATCGAGCTTCTGGAACGCGCCTGCGGTGATCTGGCGCTGGAGGAACGTGCCGGAGGGTACAACCACGTCATACCCCGAACCACCCGCGAGCATTTTAGTCTCCAGCACTTCGTTGCTGTCGAACACGTCATAGATGAGGTCTATGCCGGTTTCTTCCTCGAATTTGGCCAGCAGCGACTCGTCGATGTAATCGGACCAGTTGTAGACCCGAACTTCGTTGGCCAACGCGGCGCCCGTCATCAGCGCTGCAGCCGCCGTACTGGCAAAAAGTGTTTTAAACATTATGAAGCTCCCACAAGTGACAGCCGGTTTTCTCCGGCATTGCAGTAAGGGTGACCAAATTTTGCGCGCCTTGCCAAGGCGATTCATATCACCGGGACCCGTTCCGCGCGATTTCTGCGCAAAAATTGATCGCCCAGATGGGGGAATGGTGCGGCTGTCTGATTGACCGCGCAGGAATTTGATCATATTTTAAGGTCAGCCAATCTTTAGCCTATAGGGGCCTTTTATGACAACTGTTTCACACCATCTGCCAACCGCAGAATTGCAGGCGCTGGACGCCGCCCACCACATGCATCCGTTCACCACGAACGACGAGCTGAAAGAGCGCGGCGTGCGGGTGATCACGTCGGGCAAGGGAATTTACCTGCGCGACAGCGAGGGCAACGAAATTCTTGATGCGATGGCGGGCCTGTGGTGTGTGAACCTCGGCTACGGCCGTGACGAGCTCGTGAACGCGGCAACGCGCCAGATGAAGGAGCTGCCGTTCTACAATACCTTTTTCAACACCACGCACACGCCAGCGATCTCGCTGGCCGCGGAGCTGGCAAAGCTGGCGCCCGAGGGGTTGAACCACGTTTTCTTTGCGGGTTCCGGCTCAGAGGCGAATGACACCAATCTGCGCATGGTGCGTGTCTATTGGGCCGAGAAGGGCCATCCAGAGAAATCGCACGTCATCAGCCGGCTGAACGGCTATCACGGCTCGTCCATGGGCTCCGGCTCCATGGGAGGGATGACCTATATGCATGCGCAGGGTGGTATGCCTATCCCAGGCATACATCACATCGGGCAGCCCGACTGGTATGCGGAAGGGGGCAGCCACACGCCCGAAGAGTTCGGCCTTGCGCGCGCGCAGGAGCTGGAAGCGAAGATTCTAGAGCTGGGCGCAGAGCATGTCGCCGCGTTCATCGCGGAGCCGGTGCAGGGTGCCGGCGGTGTGATCGTGCCACCCAGCACCTATTGGCCCGAGATCCAGCGGATCTGTGACAAGTACAATGTGCTGATCATCGCCGACGAAGTGATCTGCGGCTTCGGGCGCACGGGCAACTGGTTCGGCTCCACCACGATGGGGATCAAGCCGCACATCATGACCATCGCGAAGGGGCTCAGCTCCGGCTACGTGCCCATCGGCGGCTCGATCGTGTGTGACGAGATCGCGGAGGTGATCAATGCCATCGAGTTCAATCACGGCTACACCTATTCCGGCCATCCCGTCTGTGCGGCTGTGGCGCTGGAAAATCTGCGCATCATGCAGGACGACAATATTCTCGACCACGTGAACAATGTGGCCGCACCCGCGTTCCGCGCCGTTCTGGACAAGCTTGCCGAGCATCCGCTGGTCGGCGGGCTGAACGTGAGCGGCATGATGGCATCGCTGCCGCTGACGCCGCACAAGGAGACGCGTGCCAAATTTGCGATGGAGACGGGCACGGCGGGTTTCATGTGCCGGGAGCGGTGCTTTGCCAATAATCTGGTGATGCGTCACGTGGGCGACCGCATGATCATTTCGCCACCGTTGGTGATCACACCGGAGGAGATCGAGGTTTTCCACGCCCGCGCAAAACTGGCGCTCGATGACACTTACAAGGCGCTCAAAGACGACAATATGCTCAAAGCGGAATCATGATCAAACCATTCCGGACGCGTAAATTCGCGTCCGGATTGCATTTTTTGCGGGCGCTTTGCCTAAAATAGAGGTTTTTGTAGGTAATTCGCCTTGAATCGACGCCAAATGCCCTAATGTCGGTTTATCGAGTTGCAAACAGACCCCAGCATGCGTTTACATTTCGCAAGTGTTGAACATAACAAGTCCACAGGGAGCCATAAATTTGGCTGATACAAAAAGCACCGACGCCTTTGTCGAGTTTGATCGCGTACAGAAAAGCTATGACGGCGAGAATCT